>JAVCCW010000001.1 GCA_030765235.1 Candidatus Gorgyraea atricola
ATATCCAATTAAAAGCCACTCCCTGCAATTCTTTTTATGCTCTTCTGAGGCCATTGCTTCACAATGGCGGTATATAAACTCATTTGCCTGGCATTTCCTGTATTTAGATACTATGCCTATGAGCTTACTTAGCTCGTTCTTTCCTCCTGCATTGCCAAAACTTATTATCCAAAGTGGAAATTTTTCAGACTGTGCCAATAAAGCATCCAGGATATTCATTCCATCATCTGCTGAAAATTTACTCTTTGGCTTAGTATCTTCTAATATCCTATCCAATACTTTATATTCGCTCTCATAAGAAAGAGTTCCTGAATAAGGCGGGTCTAAATATAATAAGTCTCCTTCCACGCTGTTTATAAAATCAAACACGTCTTTCCTATAGACCTCGTTCTTATAGCCATTGGAGAATACGCCTTTGTTCACTCTTTGTTTCACAAGCCTCAGAATAGCCAATGGGGTCTTTAGATTATCCTTTATGTGTTTGGTATAGGTTCGTTTTATCTCATCAAAGCGCCCTTCTTCCATTGGTCTATTAAATGCATTAGGAGAGCTGAATTTTGAATAGGGCCTGACACAGAAAATATACTTGAGCAATAAATATATATCTATCAGCCTCTTAGCATTGGCAAAGGCATTATCCAAAAACAAGGCGTGTCTTTTGGTAAAGACATCTGGCACAAACTCCTGTTCAATAAAATGAGTGTTCTCTGGATTAGGCATAAATAATCTATGAATATCGGATTCCGCAAGAAGTGTATTATTGTTTTCTATCAGGGCCTTACCTGCGATATAACTTCTCTTTGCAATATCATTGGCAATCACTTTAAACCCTTGTGCCTTTGCATATAAACTTACAGCGCCGCTCCCAAGAAAAGCATCTACAAAAATCGCTCCCTGCCATTTCTCTCTCGGCAGATATTTAGAGATGTGTCTGAATATCACAGGACATAGTTTTCGTTTACCTCCGAAATATGGCAACAAGGCATTAAACATTCTCAATCGCATAGTGCCCTCCAAATAAAAAAATCACGTTTTCGTCACGTTTTTGACCTAAATGGGCACACCCTATCTGTGACGATATGTGAGCATACGTGCTGATAAGTGTTTTTGTATGTCTTAGGGAAATATAGGGTTTGGAGAGTTTTTGGAAATTTCGTAAGGGATTTTGGCAATCCCTAACATTAGGGTGGTGCCGAGGCCCAGAATCGAACTGGGGACGCACGGATTTTCAGTCCGTCGCTCTACCTGCTGAGCTACCTCGGCAAATTTAACTTTAGTTTATTTTATCAGACCCGCCCATTATGTCAATAAGAATATAGAATATAGACGTCCTATTTGGGTACACCCTACTATTAGTATTCATACAATCTTAAATTCCTTATCCATGATCTCTTCATAGGGTCGCGATGTTGAAACATATTCTTTATATGCACGCTGTCGCTCTTTTAGATTTTTGCCAAAACCCTCATAAAGAGGGTTTTCTGTTATTATATTATTTTCTTTGCCAGATGTATAATGAATGCAGCTTGACCATCTGTATTCATCAGGGCTTTTGACTATTCCAGCTCTTACAGGATTACGTTCAATATAGCGGCCGCATTCTGATAGATATTCATCTCTTGAAACCCACTTAGTTCTGTATCTGCTTTGGTATAAATAACCTTTATAGGCATATTTCCTCCTATAATAAAACCTATAAGATTGCAATAACGCCTGCATAAATTTTGCCAACACCTCTTTATTGAATATCTTAAGCAATAAATGCGGATGGGTAGACATAAGGCAATAATGATAAATTTTAAGCCTGAACTTACGTAAATACCTCCTTACAATTGATAAAAACATCTCAAAATCTTCATCATCCTTGAACAACTTTAAGCCATTATTCCCCTTCTGGATAACATGATACATAGAATCATCATATACCAACCTTTTACTCGTAGGCATAATAAAACCCCCCTTTCTGTCTTACTATATAAGACACAACAAGGGGGCCAAATTCTTTCAAATTTTTTATATTATTTCAAAGTAGGGTGTACCCAAATAGGACGTCTACTATCGACTCCTATCGACTCCTTTTTTGGTGATCACATATTAAACTTTAGATTTCTGTTGCCCCGGCATTTTCTCTATTGGGTAACCACCTTTCACAAGACCTTCTTGTATATCTAATAAAATAGCATACTTATTCATTGTAAATTGCGACAAATTCATAATTAGTTTTTCAAAAAAATCTTTTATTTGAGTTAATTCACCCAAATTTTTCAATGGCGATTGATTTTTATGGACCACATCGTGTCTTTTGTCAAAGATTTCACTCAGCTTCTCAAGATCATAAGCAGCAAGTATCCCATCTGTAAAAGAAGAAAAATCAAATATATTCTCTATATCGGGCATAATTTTTTTATATGTTTTAAATTTCTCTTTTAGACCTTGCCTTGAAAAATGCTCTAATATTTTCATCCTAAAGCCCTCTATTACAGAATCATAGTCTTTAAGCTCCAAAATTCGTTCGAGAGAAACATTTTTATCCTGTGCTAATCCTAATATAGCTCTCGAATCCTTAATCATAATCGACTGTAAAACATGCAGAAAAAACGTCTCCATGATCGTACACAACATTACGAGATTCTGATTTATTAATATAGGAGTATATTCTTTTACTTTTCTCATATTAAGGATTTCCAAATCCTGAACAACTCTTTCTTTAATTTCCTTAATTTTTTTAGGGCTAACCTCATTAAAAACATTTTTATCTAAAAGCTCTTGAATCATTCGATCGGATCCTTGTGTCATTGTATTCACTATAAAACCTTGAACATCACCTCGTTTAATTATGCTCAAGGTATTATAAACTACTAAATAGGCATCTCCCAACTTAGATATAAAATCCATCATTTTTATAGTTATCATTTTATGTCCCCTATCAATATCCCTTTTCTTTCTCGCCAACCCCTCTCCAAACCACCCTTTTAACAGCCTCTGCCCTCGCCTTGCCCCTAAAACACAAAAAAGGCAACCCCAACATTACGCCAAGATTGCCTCAATTCTCTCTAGGCATAGGGATGCTTACTTCACCGCTACCTCTAACATCCCCAACCTTTCCACTGCCACCTACATGGATAGTGCTACAGCCAGAGATGCAAAGGATTGAAATTAATATTATTACTATTAATTGTTTTTTATTCATTTCTCTCTCAATGTCTTAATTGCCCAGATGATGAATCTAATGAGTAAATAGACAGGATAACCATACACTGCTACAAGTCTACCAAAATTCAATATTTGTACCATTAAAGCATATTTAAACAATATAGCTGCATCTGTATCTTTGAATAGACTAATAGTAAGTTTTACTGGAATAAACTTTGTAGAATAGCCAAACAATATAATAAGAATCCCAACTGCTATAATTCCCAACAGAATAAGCCATTCTCTTGCTATAATCCTTACAACTTTGTTTCTTTCTAATCCTAACATATGTAAAAATTCTGTTAATGTAAACCTAGTGCTATCTTTTATATCCTTGCGCATTCTTGATATAATACCAATTGCTTCTTTCTTTATGCTTTCTAACATCCCCCCTACCTTATCTCGACCTAGTTTCCCCCATTCGGTTCTATACAATTTCTCATTCAGTGTATTTGTATCTTCAAGCAATTTTTCATCTTTGGTAATTAAGACCATCTCTCCTAAAAATGTTTGAGAGCTTCCATACATCTCATCAAATTTAGAATCTACTGCAGGATTTCCTGGAATTTTACTCCATATGAAATTACGCATTCTTACCCAATGAGCAATAATTGAATCGCATACTTTAATTTTATTCTCTATGGTTCGTTGTTTAAAATTCAACCTGACTAAAAAAACGTTGGAACCAAAACCAACAATAAACCCTATGATTATCATAAACAATTCTTTCATTTATACTTCCTCCTTAACACAAAAAACCAACCCAGATTAACTCCAGATTGGCTTATTATTTACTGTCTACAGCCTTTATGATTTCAGTGGCTCGCTCAGCATCTTTTTCATCTACTACAAGCTTATAGCCACCTGTAAAAAGAACAAGCGATGGTCCCATGCCACCGCCGTCATCAGCAACTATATTTGCATTGATATGATTGGACTTGAGAAGGCCTAATACAATATTAGCATCAGCCTCAGTTAGGTATGTTGCAACTGTCTTCATATGCCACACCTTTGTGGTTAATGGAGGCATTATACTCCTTCTGGGCCATTAAATCAAGATTTCTTCCTCCAATTCATCTTAAACAACTGCTTTAGCCCCACTCTTTTCTCTAACGGCCTCTCTACCACGTACCAGAGCCCATCCTTAGCCATAATAGCATAGACTACTCCCTTACCCTTCCAGAAGAACAGAAGATCATCGTAGTTACTGGACATGGTATTATGATAGAGGGATTGGGTGAGTTAGTCCATAGACTGTGGGGCGTGCCCCGTTCCAAATTCTTAAAGCTCATCGAACAATCCATAAGAATTGCACGCAAGTAGTTCCAAAAGATAAATCGCGTATCACTCAGAATTTGGAATGGGGCAGGAAATTGTGGCTGGGGGGGGCAACAGGACTTAAATACCTGTTAGTGTGTCCTCGGAAGGAAATTTGTCAGTTATGCTGGATTGGGAAAATTCATCGAGGTATTTTACATACTGGTTAGCTTTCTCGACTACTTTGTTTTTAATAGCTATTACATCGCTATCCGTTGCTTTTATAAAAAAGTATCCTACAATAGTTGTCCCAGAAGATTTTTTATTTTCCCAGGCAGTCGGTTTGGAATATTTTTTAATCTCACTGCTACCTGGTATATGAACTGCTAAAATGTCTGTAAACGTTAAAGTCACTGGTAAGCCCAACCCTTCACCTTTACCTCTTCCTGGACTTTCTCCGTGTGTAAACGCTCTTTCGATTGATACTTTATTGCCTTCTTTATCAATAAAACCTGTGCCGTTATCAATAACTGATACTTCTGAATAAGTAGCTCCTGTTTCTAGCATTTCTATCTGTTTTACTACTAAAGCGACTCCATCCTTTACATGTTGATAAATATTGTCTAATGTATGTCTTAAAAACGAGTCGTCAAAGTCATCATATTCAAAATTAACTTTAGATAAATGTTTTTTTGCCTCACGTTGATCGACCCTCTTCAATAAACGACTGTCAATATTAACTTCTTTATTTATGAATTTTGGACCAGCCACAACTATAACTTGAATATCCTTTCTACCCTTAAGCTCCTCTACTATCTTATTAAATCTAGGCCAATCGTGTTGAAGCATAGACAGTTCTGCTTGTAGTATTAACTGGTCAACAGATAAGTCGGCTAAATTCTCCCCCGACGCAAGATTCCCTTCAACTTTGATAATTAAGTCAAATTTCGCCAAATCCTCTTTATCATATTTAAAATCGTCAGGTCGGACTAATTTAACCCTAGCTCCCAACTCCCGCAATACTCCAGGTATGGAGTTCATACCACGTCCACCTAACCAAATAGAACTAATCTTCGGTACCACATGGTTTCTCCCTACCCTTAATAAGACAGGATCGTTCGAATATTTTTTTCGTCCTTCCAAAAGTTTCTGCGCCATGTCTCTATTAGACTGTTCGATTACATCTATATCTGTACCCAACCCGCCGCGGCGCTGACTATTAATATCATCAATAAGAATAACAGGTATATTGAAGCGCTTAAGAGTGCTCAACAACCGTAATAGATAAGGTCCCCGTATTTCTCTATCCGCCCTTGCAAGTTCAACAGAATTTTTGGCGGATAAAAGCTTATAATATTCATCCAGGAAATCTTCTACTGAAACAGAAGGATCATTAAGTTTATCCTCAAGTTGATGAGGTAACTCCAAGGCAACCGAAAAATTCATAGAGAGTTCCCCTAGTTGTTCAACATAATTAAGAAAAAGTTCACGATCCCAAATTTCATCATCTTGAGGCATTTGTTCTCCGCGATGCATATCTCCAACAATCACAATTTCACCAGCTCTGAGACAATCCGCAATTATGGACAATGCTTCGCTTGCTTCAGCAAGCTTACTAGCTGCCTTTGAATTCTGGAAAATAGACGGGACTCTTAACGCATCCCCATCAACAGGACAGGAATAAAGGATGTTATTACATAAGAATGCAATACCTAGCATTAATACTATAATTTTTAAACTATACCCTTTTCCAATCTTCCTCATAATTCACCCATAAAAATAGCCCTGTAAGGCTATATTGCTCCTATGTAAGTAATTATATCATATAAATAGGGGTTTGGGAAGGGATTTCTTGTGCCCAAAATGTGCCCATGAGAGAGCCTAATTGAGCCGGTTAGAGCCGGAGTGAGCCAGAGTGAGCCGGTTAGGCTAACTCTAAGTGTTATTTACAATTACAGCAATTTCAAGGGGTTATGGAAAATCTTGGGAAGGTATTTTCAGTCCGTCGCTCTACCTGCTGAGATTTTGAACTTATCCACAATCGTAGGGGACACTTAAGTGTCCCCTACGACTACTACGGCTACGGCTTTGAGAATGCCAAGTATCCTGGTATAAAAATACCCACTAAGGGAATAAGCATGAGTAATCCTACCCAACTAGGTTTTCCTCTAACTTCTGCAAGTGCCATCCAAACAACGATATTTATGACAATGCCTACTAAAGGAACAAAGAATAACAAAATCCACCACCCTGGCTTGCCAGCTATCTTACATACTAGATACATATTAATTATTGGAATCCAAGCCATCCATAAACTTTGAGCTCCAACCTTACTGCCTATCACCTGAAGGCAAATAGCAAAGTAAACATGGGCAACTGCTATTAAAAACAATGTCAATCTAGGATTCATCCCTAATGCCTCTTCCATGTCTCCCTCCTTTCATGAGTTATAACCTATAATTGTTTTTTTGATTCGCTTAATACAATCATTGGAATTATAATATCTCCTACTAAAGGAGAAATAAAAATGCAAAATTGAAATAGATTTATAAGCCAGATACCTTTACCCATAGCCTGACATACATATCTTATCCTAAAGATTATGATAATCTTTATAATAACAAGGCTAACAAAAAAAATAGGCACTACTATTGTAAGAAAGATATTCTTTAAAAACATAAAAAGCAACGTCGTCCACATCAAAGCTGCAAAACTAAATAAATAACTCAAAAAAGCTCTCTCGAAACTTTTTCTAGCAGAAGTTATCTTATTTTTATCAAGATTCGAAGCATGCATAATCATTCTCTAGGACTCCCCTCTTACCGTCCTAAAGTATACCCCAAATACCTCAAAATTTCAATTTTTGTGCAAAATAAGCCTTTGAGAAGAGAGTTAAGTTTACATTTAAAGCAAGACCTTAAATGTAAAGTTATTGATAGATGTAGGTTTCGATATCGTCAAGGTCAAGGGGTTTGCCTGTTACAAAGGCTGCTGTGGAGAGGGCGTCGGCTTGTTCTGCTGAAGGGGCTACGATGGTTACGCTACCTATGTCTTTGGCTGGGTTTCCAGTTATTGGGTTGATTATATGTGAGGGTCTTTCGTAGTTGGCTGATGTGGAGATAGCCTTGTCTTTAATATCCAGCTTATGTATGATTTTGCTTTTATCCTTTGGATCTCGTATGCCTATGCGCCAAGGCAAAGATCCAAGACCAAATATATTGCCGCCAAGATTTACAAGGGCTCTCTCGATACCGTGGTTACGTAAAACTTGTGTAGCTCTATCAACTGCGTATCCCTTTGCTATGCCACCTAAATCTATTTTTATATCACTATCTGCAAAACGTATGGATAATTTGTCTTTATCCAACATTATATCTCTGTACTTGCCTTCCTTAGTCACATCAAAAGCGCCCTGCGTCAAGTTGCTATAATAAATAGAACGGCTTATAAGCTCAAGTAGCTCTTCGCTTACAACTACTTCTTCCTGCCCTGCCAGATCATTTACTTTTGAGAGTTCGCTCTCTTTATCAAACTTGCTGCAAAGCCTTTCTACGCGCTCTATTTCTGCAAAAGCTGCTTTTATAGCAGTCTTATCCTGCGAATAACATGAAATCTCGCAGAATGTATCCATTAAGATTTTAGTCTCTTTAAATAATCCAGGCTGGCTACAAGCTGAAATACCGACTATAAGGAAAAAATACAAACAGAAATATCTCAAGATTTTCATAAATAGGGTAGGATTATTACCCGCCTTCGCTCAAATAAAGCGAATCTTCGAAGTATGCTTTGGCGGGTTAATTCGCACAGTGACTTATGTTCACTTACGGAGTTTACCCTCCGAAGCTTTAGCGAAGGAGGGTTCGTTCCATAAGTCACGTGCTCATTAAAATAAAAATACAGCTGCTGCTACTACAGTCGACCAGTTGCCTGCAGGATCTACTATTGTGGACTGAGTTATATTGCCTGTCTTAACTATCTTATCGCTGATCTTATACTCTTTTTTTACCTCGTCCCAGTCTTTGGAATCATCAAAGTCTGAAAGCCCGAGCGTTGATGAAAGCATCCTGGCCGCTAGCTCCTCCGCATAATCACCTGCAGTCTCATCTGTCTGGCCATACGCGTGATGTTCACTTAAATATCCATATGCGCTATCGCCTGCTGGGATCGCGCTTCCTACAGACGCGGCTATGAGCCTCCTGGATTCATTAGAACTGCAGCGCGCCAGCACGCAATACGTTATGAGGCCCGGCACCAGCTCTTTCATGCCTTCATTTCGTGAAATGATCTTACATCCTGGAGGAAAGATGCTCGAGACCTGCACGATATTACATTTCTCAATGCCTGCGTCTCTAAGCGCGAGCTCGTACGAGCGAAGTTCTTCTCTGTGAGTGCCTACACCTTTAGTAAAAAATATCTTTGTTGGCACCAGCTTAACCGGACTAATCACTGGCTGCTGCACTGCCGGCGCTGGCTGCTGTTGAACTGGCTGCTGTTGAGCTGGCTGCTGTTGAGCATTATTGTTCATATCTTATTCCTCTATGACTGTTTCTTCTTCAGCGCCTAATTCTACCTCTAAAGGAGCTATTTCTTCTTCTACCAA
Organism: Candidatus Gorgyraea atricola; assembly: GCA_030765235.1. NCBI lineage: Bacteria > Pseudomonadati > Candidatus Omnitrophota > Candidatus Gorgyraea > Candidatus Gorgyraea atricola. Next base: position 9,050 of record JAVCCW010000001.1, read on the forward strand.
AACATCCACCCAGCTCGCAATAAGTGTTCCGCTCTCATCAGTATAATAACCGACCTCTGCCTCTTCGCCTGTCTTTACGTCAGAAATTTCTATGTCTTCAATGCCCCTCCACAGGATAGTCTCACCATCAACTACAGAAAATTCCCTTGTAACGCCATCAGCTGTCTTCACGCTTATCACGCCTGTCGATGCGTCAATAGATACAACATCACCTGTAATCACGCCTTCGTCTGCTTCATCGATTAATTCAATATCTTCTCCAGCTATCACTGCGTCCTCTACTGCATCCTGAGCAAAAACCGGCACTGCCAGAAATAACATAAGAAATAAAATAGCTAATAATTTGAGCTCTCTCATATTCTCCTCCTCCTTTTTATTTTAAATCCTTAGAGAAATTATAGCACAAAACTTATTTTTTTCAATTAAAAACATCAGCAGTCACAAAAATGTACTCGAGCTCCACACTGCTGTTATTCTTAACATCGTGATCTGTCCTTGGTGGAATATACAAAACTACATCTTTTTCGAGCTTGAAAATACTATCCTTGCCTACTTTTGCCTCGCCATTTCCCTTTAAAACAATTATCACCTCTTCGCGTTCGCCTGTTGTATGCGCGCCAACGCTCTGGCCCGGCTGCAATATCACATGACCAGCCTTAATCCCAGCCGTACCTGAATCTTTACTAAATAGTCTCTGGTATTTTTCCATCGATTCTAATTTTATTAATCGTGCTTGGGTATTTTTAGCCATCTTTGCCACCACCTCTCTCTTGGTTTTTGCTTTTTCTCTGATTTCTCTGGATGAATAACTTCTACCTTTGGCGCAGTATATGTCTTAATAATCTTTTTCTCTTTCTCAATAGAACCAAAATCTATATCTAATATCTCCTGGCCAGGTTTTAACTCAACCGCGTATGCAGCTACAGTTGTAAGTCTATGTCTATACGGCAACCAGACTTCATCTATGCTAACATGATATTTGCCAGGCAAGATCCCGCTAAAACCATATTTACCGTCAATGTCTGAAAATGTATCTCTGTATATCTCCCCATCCTTTATAAGCAACACCCTTACTAGAGACAGTCCCTTTTCTTCTTCGTCCATCGTAACGTTTTTATTCTTATCTTCGAAGATCCTGCCCCTGACTTTAGAAACCCTGACAAGGGGTATGGTTATGCCGCTCAGTCTTCCCCTGGGCACCTTTAATGCGTAAGGCAATGAGATCTTTGGCGTCAAGCCTACGGGGATAGAAGAGATGTCTATATCTAGTTCATATTCGCCCGGCACTATAGATGGGAATCTAAATCTACCTTTTTTATTAGTAGGCGCTCGACTCTCATCGAGAATAAACATTATTCCAGCAATCCCCTTTTCCCCTTTATCAGCTGTACCGTTATTATTTTCATCAATAAATACATTCCCATCTACTGAGCCTCTTATTTTTATAAATGGCAGGAGTATATCAAAGCTCTTCCTTGCGCTGAGCCAGAACTCCCATTCGTTAGTAACATCTGTGCGATTATTCCTCATCTCCCCTTCCACAGAAAGTGAAAAATCAGTCGTGGGATCATAAGTGATGTCAAATGACAGGATGTCACTCGCCTCTTCCCCTTTTGTGCCCTCTTGAGAAAAACTAACAGAGGAATAAAGTTTATGCGAAGGGTGATATATCAAACCAAGCTCTTTCCTTAATACCGCCTCCTCATCTCCCGCGATATCTTCTTCCAGATTATAACTATACGCAACCCATCCGCTGATCTTCTGCCATCGCTTATACGCCCGGCCAGTATATTCCAGCACTTTGGTGTCGACCAATTTTATATCATCCTTTGTCTTGCTGTATTTAGAATCAAAAGAAACCGATAGCGTGCCAAATGATTCATTTGCCCTGAACGCGACTGCTTCTTCTTTAGAGTCAGAAAGAAGCACCTGCTGCGTGCTCTGGCCCTTATTTATTTCATAAGAAAGAGAAAAAAATGGAAAATTCTTTTTAGAAAAAGAGGTCCCGAGCTCGATCCTGTCTGTATCATCAGTGGCCCTGGCAGGATCGCCTTCCAGATTATTGGTGCTTTGATTTTTATGGACCCACACCCATAATGGTTTAAAAAAACGATAGCTTGCGTATGTCCTGTAACCATCTGTATCTTTTCTTCGGCCAGGATAATCAGAACCTGCGCGGATATATTCAGCGCTTAGATAAACGCGTTCTCTTTTTAATATAGAGTTTACCCACCAGGCTGCATCTTTTTCTTCGCCGCTTCCGTTATCAAAGCGGCCGCCAGCATATTCACCCTGTATGAGAAAATTTTGCGCCTTGTGGATCGCGAAAACACTCGCCATCTCTTTTTGCTCGGCAGAACGTGAAGCAGCCGGGTCAAGTTTATCCTCATCTGACTGGAAATAGTTAATCCCTACCTCAGTAGTCCCGTCGATCTTACCTGCGACCCTACCGCCTAAAAAATCCTCTCTAAAACTAGTATCCTCTTTTTCCATGTCGAAAAATGTAAAGTTCATAGGGCCTTTGTCAAAGCGAACCCTCGCGCCTTCCTCTGAAAGCGAGCTTATAGTAAGCTCACTCAGGCTAGCCGAGACATCTCCCAGTCCTATATCCCAATTCTCACCCCCAAATTCTAACGCGATCTCCTCCTGGCTAAATCCCCTATAATTCTTTTTATCTTTATGATAAGGCCCTCTGTATGTAAAATCCATCCAGTATTTATCATCGAGCTCGCCACCTATAGTAAAATCCACATTTACTCCACGAGACTCGTCTGTTCCTAATCCAGACAGGTAAACTGTTAACTGCGCGGGTAAAGTCTTATACATGCCCTGCTCTTTGGCGCCCCTTCTCTCTAAGATAGAAGTATAGACAACCCTTTTATCAAAAACACCTTGCTCAAGAAGCATGGACTCCACTTTTAATGTCAAAACGTGTTTTGTTCCCGTAGATACATCCAAAGGAATATGTATAGTAGCGATCACCTCAGCCTGCTCTCCCACTCCCAACTCTACTGTATCCATAGAAAGGGCTACCTTCTCCTTATGGGCTGATGAGGCAGTGATCTCGAATTTATCTCTTCCATTCCCTAGATTTAAAATAGTAAACGAATAACTAAGGCCCTGACCAGGCCTGCCTTTAGCGTCTTTAGGTGGACCAATAAGTTTTATGCGGGCATGGGGCAGTATCTTGACGTTCACTCTAGCACTATCGCTTATTTGCGGATTAAGCTGAGAGGCTGCGGAAAGGACTATTTCATAAGGGGCATCCGCTAAAGCAGTAACAGGAACAGATACAGTCAGAGGCAGCGCCTTGGTTTGTTTTGGCAAAAGCGAGATAGATTTTAGCGAACTTATGATATGCCATCCCTCAGGCACGCTAGACTCAAGATCATAAGTGTCTTCTCCTGTCCCAGAATTAGTAATGGTAAAAACAGAGGTTAAAAGACTTTTAGGAGAGATGATCCTCTCTGAGGCTGAGCTAAGTCCTACTTCTACACTTAGCCCCTCTTCAGCAAAAACAGTCCCGGCGGGAAAAATCAGCGCGAAGACAAAAATTAAAGAAAAAAAAAGATCTCAAAGCTCATTCCTCTATTGGGTAGTCAATGTATATACGAGTGTAATATCATAATTGCCAGGGATATCCCGCGCCCATGAAAGAGCTATTTTGTAATCTGTAAATATATCCAGTTTCTTAGCGCTCCTGGAACCCCTTGCCACCTCTACATCATAATTAGTAATACTTGTATACCTGATCTGTGTAGCATGAGAGCCTTTTGCCTTCCAGGAAAAATCATCTATGGGCTTAATATAACCGTTGATACTACCCATATCACTGTCATTCGTCTTTACCGTGAGCTTCCAGTCGTTAGCCGTGTCCCTTAGCCTTATGAGACTGCCGGAGATCTTTTCCTTGCATCCGTTTTCATAATCATCAGCATTTATAATACCCATATTCAGCAACTTCGGCCTGATCTTTAAAAAAGTACTGGCCGCGTAAACTAATTGCGCTGAAATAACTAAGCATATGGAAACTAAAATAAAAAGTGTCGCTCTATTCTTCATTTCACCTCAAATACTGCTTCACCTGCCACAAGATATTCTTCGCCATAATCCAGGACCGCCAGCGCGGTATATTGTCCAGGCGCCAATTCTTCCTTGAGCAATGTCGTTCTTGTCCTGGCTGCCTTGGGATAAGAATTAAATTCCTGCACTTCCATGCTAGTAACCGTTTCGCCTGTAAGATCCTTGATATCTATCGTACCCTTGCACTTGAGCAGCGTCTCTCCTTCATTTTCAAATACCAGATCTATCTTGAGAAGTTCATCATCCTCGCTCCAGCTCACATTGACTTCTTTGATCTTGCCGTCACTTTTTTCTGCACCCGGGGCATTTTCAAACACCCTTACCCCGACTCTTTGAAAAGACAGTATGCTAAATTGATGCTCTCCTTTTTTAGCGCTTTTTATTGTGGGTTTGGTTGTCTGTTCCACAAATACCATCCCCCAATAAGTACCTCTTTTTTCTGGAGGAACGCTCATCTTAAACCTTATTGCCCTGCTTTCATCAGGCCCTAACTCTAATTCTTCAGGCGTAACCTCTAACCACGTCGCGCAGCTGCGCTCAACCTCTCCTGGATCAAGAAACACCTCTTTGCCATCCACCTGGATCCAGAAATCCCCTGTATAGACCTTGAGTGCTATTGTCTCGTCTCCTCTATTCCTGACATAAAAGGTGTAAGTGGCCTCTTCTCCACTAGCCACATCTGTATGAAACTCCATGGGAGTAGCGACAAACGCGGCAAAGGCCATACCCGTCACTAACAGAAAACTCGCTGTAAACATAGCCGTAATCACAAATATCTTTTTACTCATACTAGCTCCTTTTTGAACTTAAAATGATTGTGTAGAAAGCGTGTATACAATAACTATGCTATAGCTACCGGGAATATCTTTTTCCCAGTCCAGTGCGACCCTATATCTACCTCTATAAACATCATCATTTACACCTGCGTCATAACTGGCAATTTCCTGGTCATCCAAAGAAAGTGAGGTGAATTTTTTAAAGCCTGTTTGATGTCCGGTCTTTGATGTGATCTTAAGTTCAATATCTCCTGTGGCCTTTTTATAACTACCCGCGGCACTCCAATCAGAGCTCACTTTTACGCCAAGCTTCCAGTTCGTATTGGAATCTACCACCAGCTTAGGAGATTTCTTTTTGCCTTTTGCGTATCCTGCCTCATATGCCGCTTCACCTGACGCGTCCTTTAATAGATTCATAGTCTGGTTCGAGTTGTCGATCAGAAGTTTACATATCGAAGGGACCAACATGGTAATCGCGGCTGTATCATTCTCATCCGCAAAGACAGATCCTGAAAAAAATAAAACCCCCGATAGCAATATGACTAAAAAACTATTTAAGGCCATAGAGATCTTCATATGCTACTATTCATCCTCCATTAGCAACTAGCGTGAATGTTACAACCGTCTCATAAGTCCCTGGAAGATCCTTTTCGTAATCCAAGAGAACCTTGTATTGACAAGGGTGATCTTCTCTAGTCGTACCTGAAGAACTGGCGGCAAACTCTTGATCTTCCGCAGAAAGCGCTTTGTAATCTCCGAATCCATTTTCAACATTTGCAGTTGCCCTGTCTCTCAAATGAAGATCTGTTATTGCCTTATCATATGGGCCGCTAAAGCCGCTGCTTTTAGCGCTGATCTTCCATGTTTTATTGGCAGAAATTCTCAAGATAGGCTTATCAGATGCAAACTCCACAAAGCCTTCATCAAATGCAGTGTATGTTTCTGGATTATTGGTAAGTATCTCTGAAACAGCTTGATCGCTAATACCCAGATTAAAGGATGGCTCAATGATCAGTGTGACTGTGGAAACCCCATCATCTGCATCTTCTGCTGCCTGCAAGAAAGGTGCGATGATAAGGAAAAATCCTAGACATAAGATCAAAACCTTGTGTACGCTCACAACGATATTCTAAATGGTTAAGTCACAAAAGGCAAGAAAATATTCTTACGCACCCGAGGTGGAGAGTGTATAGGTCACTGTGGCAGTGTATTCGCCTGGTATGTCATTTTCATAGTCCAGGAGGACCTTGTACTGGCAGGGATGAGACTCGTTCTTAACACCTTTATTATGAGAGGCTATTTCCTGGTCAGATGCAGAGAGGGCCTTATAATCACTGAACCCATTGCTTGCATGGCCAACGTTATCATTTTTTAGCATAAGATCCGCGGTTGACTTGGAATAAGGCCCGTTAAAGCCACTGCTCCTCACGCTAAGCTTCCAGTCTTGGTTTGAACTGATCTGTAGTGTGGGCTTATCAGGTAAGAATTCTACGTAGCCAGCGCTAAACGCGCCTTCAGCGCTTGAATCCTTTACAAGCGTCTCTGACACATTTTCATCAGTAATAGTTAAATGGCAGGCAGGCTTTATGATCAGTGTAACTGTGGACACGGCCTCATCTGAATCTTCGCCTGCTTGGCCATATTTATAAGGTATAAGCACGGCCAGTATAAGACACAAGATTAAGATCAGTCGCCTTTTTTTCATTTCAGCACCCAAATAAAAAAACCTATCCCCTTGAAAGAGAATAGGTCTTAATGGTTTCGGCAACCCAGCCGCCCTTGCCCCTTTTACAGGACTGTAGGCCTGTTGGCTTTGCGTCCCACTCTTTCAAGTGGTTTGCTATTATCGTACCTTAATTACATTATAAGTATACCATAAAATCATTGCTTTTCAAGGGGTTGTATTATTATGAGGCATCTGTGGAAAGCGTGTAGGTCACTGTAGCAGTGTATTCGCCTGGTATGTCATTTTCATAGTCCAGTAGGATCTTATATTGGCAAGGGTGGTCTTCATTCTTAACGCCTCCTGAATATGTGGCTATGTCCTGATCCACTGCTGAAAGCGACTTATAGTCATTAAAGCCATTGGTCACATGTGCTGAGCCAGCATCCTTAAGCTGCAGATCGCCTATGTCCTTAGTATAGCTGCCATTAACAGTAAAACCACTGCTCCTGGCGCTTAATTTCCAGTTCTTATTGGCGGAGACCTTTAGACTGGGTTTACCAGCATCGAGCTCTGCGTAGCCATCATTAAAAGCCTGTTCAGCATCCACATCCTGGTCAAGTGTTATTGAAGAATCAGGCTGGCTAATAACAAGTCGGCATACATGAGGAATGGTGAGGCTTACTACTGAGGTCTGTGTATCAGTATCGTCCTGTGCTGCAAAAACTATACTATATCTACCAGCAATAACTAAAACTAAAATTAATATTAATATTGTCTTTATTGATTTCATGGTTGAGTCCTTGTGGATGCTGCCGGGCAGGCTTTAAAAGCTTGCCCGGCAAGGCAAACTAATCTTTTAAAATTACGACTGTGTAGCCAATGTGTAAGTCACTGTAGCAGTATATTCACCTGGTACATCCTTTGTATAGTCCAGAAGAATTCTGTACTGACAGTCATAGTTTTCATTCTTTACACCTATAGCATTAGTAGCAATGGACTGATCTATTAGAGCTAGCCCTGTAAAACTGTCAAATCCTCCTGCTACATAACTGCCTGTATGTAGAAGCTGCAGGTCTCCAACTAACTTATCATAGGTACCAACAGTTGCGAAGCCACTGCTCTTAGCAGACAATACCCAGTTCTTATTTGCAGAAACCTTTAAATTAGGCTTGCCAGCATCAAGATCCGTGTACCCTGTATCAAAATCTGTCTCAGCATCGCTATCCTGCACAAGCGTCTTTGAGGAAGCTGACTGACTGATGACCAGTTTTGCGGCATGCGGAATAGTAAGGCTGACAGCGGATGTCTCTACATCACTATCTTCACCAACTGCGTAAACAGCGCTTGAACCCACTACCAAAAGACCTACCATTAACATTATCATTAATTTCTTCATTTCCTGCCTCCTTTTTGTGTTTCCAGGTTTATCTCTTTGTAACTCCTTAAAAGGCAAACTATCTTACTGACATCACCTCCCTTGTTCACCCTTGATTGCTTGATTGTCACTTTGTTCAAACTCATCTCTTGTTTTCCTTTCTGAACCCACTACAACTATAGCACCCCCACATGAACTTTCCCTGAAGGAAATCTGAAGTTTTTATGAATTCTTTTCAGGTCTATTTTCTTATTTTTTTGTGGATGGTTCTGATTGGTTTAAGGCGATTTTGGCAAGATAAAGCCTTTGCGCAAATTTTGCGCATCTGGCTTTATTTTTAATAGATATTGTCCTGATTAGTAGATGTTTTAGGCCTGGAACTTATAACCTATGGTATGAAGAGTCTCTATACGCTTACCTTCTTTACCTAACTTCTTGCGAAGATTAGCGATATGTTTATCAATGGTATGGCTTGTTTCAAAATACTCACGTTCCCAGATAGTGCCTGATAAAAAAACCCTATTTAGAACGCGGCCCTGCTTCTTAATAAAGAGATAAAGGAGCGCGAATTCCTTGGGGGTCAAATCTATCTGTTTTCCTTTAATATATGCCATATGTGTGGACATATTGATTACGATATTACCTGCTTTAACTATCTCTTCCTCTGAGTTTTGCTTGTGGTTATTAGAACCAATAAAACAGCGGTGAAAAACCGCCTTTATCCTGGCAAGAAACAGCTCCCTCTTTAAAGGCTTGGCAATATAGTCATCCGCGCCTGAGTTCAAGGCCCGTATCTCATCATCTATGTTGGCAACCTTATCCATCATAATAAAGGGAATCCTGCTTGTAGGCTCGTTCTTCTTTAAGATTCCCAGGACATCCCAGCCGCTCAGATCTACAAGCTCTGTATTCACGATTATCATGTCTGGCTTCTTGCGCCATGCCAGCTCTACTGCCACATCAGCTGTCCTGGCAGAGAGAACCTTGGCATGCTGCTGCTGAACAAGGACCTCCTTTATGAATTTAACTGTCTTAGAATCTGAATCAGCTACTAAAATCTTTTGGCCGGTATTATTCTTCATGTCTTTCTATTCGCCTCCAAGCTTATTAAAAACTATTTAAATATAAACTAAAACCCTAAGATAAATATAGCATAACAAATCTTTTGTGTCAAGGGGAAACTATTAGGAAAGAAATAAAACTGGGTTAGATTTAGGTGTGGCGGGGACGACGGGGGATTAACCCTCGTTAGCCATTTATCGTCGGTAAAATCGTCAATTTTTAAAAGAACGTAACAGAATCGTAACAAACTACCTGTCCAACCGCTCTAATTTCTTAATCTTCCTATTAGCCTCTGGCCTAAATATATGAGCATAACCTTCTGTAGTCCTTAACTCAGTATGCCTCATCTGCTCCATTATTTCTTTTGTATTCAATCCTGCGTTAAATAAGAGGCTGCAATGTGTATGCCTAAGTTCATGTATGGTGCTTATACCAGTGATATTTGCCTTCTTTAGTATCTCTTTTAGTCTCCTTATGATTTTTCTTGTCCTAATGCCAAAAGGTATTCCATCTTCTGTAGTAAAGACATATTCACTCCTACTTTTCTTTTTAAGTCCATCTAAGACCTTTATAAGCCCATCATGCATACTGATATAGTCGGGTTTTTTCTTGCATTTTGGCTGCATAACCCATAAGACCTTGTTCTCAAAGTCAATATCCTGCCACTTTAGCTTAATAAGCTCAGTAAATCTAAGCCCTGTATGAATGAATGTATAATAAATAGGGAAGTAGAAGAGATACATTTTCTTTGTGGCTGCCATAAAGGCCTGATACTCGAGAGGAGAGAGGGCGCTTTTCTGCTTTGCATCATTTACCTCAACCTTTTTACAGCCCTTAGCCGGATTATCCTTTACTAAATTATGCCTTATTGCAAAATTAAACTGCGTACAGAGATTTTTTAAATGGTTATTGCAGGTGTTAGCCCTGTTTCCTTTAGATTCTCTTAGATATGTAATGTATTTATCTATTACTGCAGTTGTAATTTCAGACAGGAGATTCAGGCCAACAAGGTCTAAGAACCTCATAAACTCATTTATACAGCTTCTATGGGATTTAAAAGTCTCGTAAGGATAGCGCGCCTTATAGTGTTTTAGAAACTCCTCTGCGAAATGTAAATACGGCATATCGCTAACAGCTTTTTCACCTGTACGTAGTGCCTGATGTTCTGTAAGTCGGGTTAAAAGCTTTCTCCTTGCCAATTCCTTATCGTCAGTCTTAGTGCTCTCCTGGCGGCGCTTACCCTTAGCGTCATAATACCACATCCACCATACAGAGCTATCTTTCCGCCTATATAGATCACCAAACTTTTTCGCTGTCATTGCCTTTACCATTCCCTCTTATTGCCCTATCAACCTCTGCAAGAACAAATCTGGGCTTTCCATTAAACTTATAATGAGGTATCTTTGCCGTGCTTACATAATAGTAAATCGTCCCTGTGGGCAACCCTATAAACTCAGCAATCTCTTTTACGCCTACATATTTTTTCATATTCACCCCCTTGCTACTGACCAACTGACTGGACAATTGTCAAGATTTTGATTAAAAAAATATCTAAATAACCCCTTCTTTCTTCAGAAGCTTTAAATAGGCCTTTGAGATATTTGATCTTCCTCTAAGCCACCTATTTAGCGTGCCATCAGGAACCCCGATTTTCTTCGCGAATTCCCATTGACGGAGGTTATGTTTTCGCATGTAATCCTGAATCTTCGCAAGTATTTCCCGTTCCGTCATCTAAGGGAAGTATACCCTGTGACTTGACAATTGTCAAGTCTTTCTTTGTGAAAAAATATTAAAGAAAAGTTTGGTTAACAGCGGGTATCTCTATTGGTTTCACATCTTGATCTGAGATACTATTGTGTAATGCATCGAGCTCTTGGATGCGCCTTAATGGAAGAGCGCTAAACTTCGAATTAAACAATTTCCGTAAAGACTCGGCTTCTTTCTCTTGAAAATGTGGATTATTTACAGGCTTGAGTTCTGGCATATTAAAATAAGAGCTGATATTGTTTATTAACCAGTTTATTTCCGTGGAACGTAAATATAAAGGTAGTCCTTCAGATAAACTCTTACCTTTACTTCTTATATAAAGACAAAAATCCATAATGTAAAAATAAAAACAACTGCGTAAATCATCATCTAAAGTATCAATAAAAGTCTTTAGATAAAGAATTTCTATGTCTCCATAGATCTCCTTGGATGTAAATTCATTACAGCGTAGAAGTGCCTCGTTCCAACTGCGTATTACATCAAATCCATGTGAGACATCTCCGGAGAAAATATAAAAAGGCCAAAATAACTCTTCGCCATCTAGAGTATACATATATGCAAAACGTATGTCCCCTTTTTCTAATTCCGATTCTTCATTATTTGCATTAAACCCGGATTCTCTTATGACGTCTTGAACAAATTCACTCGGATTGCTAAGATGATGAAAATCTGCCAATTCATTTAATTTGTAATTTTGTTTTGTCATTTGCGAGAAATTCATGCCGTGATTGACAAATTCTGCAGCTAGTCCAGCGACAAATTTTGGAAAATATATCCATGCACCAAATTCATCACCATCTTCATGCAAATAAGGTATTTTAAGTAACATTGTTTTAGTAGCTTTCCAAATTTCGCATTCACGTTTAAACAATGCAGAATTTTCATCATACCAGTCAGGATGTTTTGAGCGTTCAAGTGCTGTCTCTATCTCATCAATGCGCGGCAAAGTAGAATGATGTAATGTAACAACTGCAGCACATTCCTTGTATTCTCTTCTCTTTTTAACTGACGATAGAGTATGATATTGGCCATTTGAATCCACATATCCCTGAACATCAAAAAGAAAAATATTTCTTGCTAAGTATTTGTCAAATCCTGCATCCCAAGCCTTTTTACAATTAGGCATTTCTCTGTTGGCCATGGTTCTTTTTCTCGCTAGACCTGCGTCTCTTGTATAATAACCTAATTCATACCTATCATCAAGGGGTGGCCCATATTCTATTCTGTCAGGACCAAAACGTTCACTAAATCTAACAGTTTCATTTGAGTTATATTCTTTATCCAGTCTTGCCTGTTCTGAAATACCCAGCCCTCTAACCTGAATCACATAGAAAGTTTCTCCATCAAGAACAACACCTTTTTTTATTGGAAAGAATATGGCTCGGAGACTAGACCTAAAAGAAAAAGCTATTCTTGCTTTTTTCTTTAGGTCTGGATTTTGTTCTATAGTTTGCTCGGGGACCGAAAATACACTAAATAAATCTATAGCTTCTTTTTCACTAATACCCAATTGTTCTAAGAACTCATGTCCTACTTCAAGCTTGAGAGATGGCGTGGGCAGTACCCATTGTGGAATCAGGTAATTAGCTCCCATAGATTTCAAATATGCCCTAGCTTCTTCTATTGTCCTAAAACTCATTGCCTCAAGAATAGCTTTTTTATTCTTTTTAGCTTGTATTGAATCTATAATTTGTTTTCCTCTTCCATTGGTGACAGGTATTCGCAGTGAACAATCTGAAATAGGACCAGAACAAACTTCTTGGTTAAATATGAATAAACACAAGAATACCGTGCTTATTAGAGATAGTGCCATCTTAAAATTGCATGTTTTTCTAAACATTTTCATAATCCAGGCAAAAAATAACCCTTTTATGGGGCTAATCTGGTTCTTTTAACTGCTATACTTTACATATATAAGTATGCCATAGAAATAGGGGATTTTCAAGGAAATTTATGCTTTGTGGAAGTTGTTGTAACTTTAAGAAAAAGAAGGGGTTAAGTTGAACTAAAACCAAACTACATAACCTTATGAGTTTACTGGTATTAAAAACCAGCGTATCTATATAATGCGATCTACTTTTTGATCTTTTATTCTAAGCGAGTTGTTATGCGTTTATTTGTACATCTTGTATAACATCACTCGCTGTATTGATTTGTCATAAATCTCTATTATTTTTTTGTATTTCTTAATTTTAAAAGCTCATAAATCATGTTTTTAGTATTTATTTCGCTCTTTGTTTTACCTCTTGGAAAAAGCAGAGAAACATCAGTTGCTACTTTCTTACAAACACTTTCAAGTGATGGAAAAAGTTGTATGGGTGTAATGTTCATTAACCCTAGTTCTCTCATCACTTGAGGTCGCTCTGTGCAAGAGATTCTGTATTTATATAGAAATTTTTGACTAAATTTTTTCTCATTTACTTCGATATGGCTTTCTATATTTTCTAAATTTGTATACAAAAACACGCCCTGCTGGAGGAGTTGCTTGGGGTTTCCGATAGATGAAGGCTGAAGTGCAGAGACATGAGTATTTTTGTCTCGATAATCATATGATTGCTTAAATGTTTTTACCCAATTAGCCAGATCAAAACAATAAATGCAAACATAATCATTTTGAGGTGAATAGTGATTTATTTCATCGAAAGCAAAAAAGGCAGCAATAAAAGGTGAGTATGTCCAATCGAGTAGCGGCGTAGGAAAACCATTGTGTCGAAGATATGCAACAAATTGTGCAAGTTCAAGATTATTATTTAAATTACGCGCCCTGCCTTCCCATGTTGCTACTGTTTCGTGAGCATAGGGTATAATATGATCGAAATAAAATTCGATATCTTCGGGAGTTTTAAACTGTTCTGTTCTATGTAGAGTCGTTTTCAAGTTCCATATACTGTTGGATTGACCACGATAAATATATTTTTTATCAATTAGAATCTGTTTTTCTACCTGATCTTTGAATTGTTTCCAACTTATATCAATAAAATTCATTTTCAACTCCCTTGTTATAACAATTGATAGGCGAACTCCCAGTTTGTATTTATTGTTTCTTCCATTTATAATTATAACAAATATATAGTGTTATGTAAATTTGTTATTATGAAACCTTTCTGGTCCAACAATGCTCAGATACTTTGATTTTTATAGAGATTGCTTTGTCGCTTTGCTCCTCGCAATGACTCTTGTGCTTAATCTTTGCAATCCACGCCTTGGGAAGCCAGATTTCTCTATCATCAAACTTGATCAGAATAGCTTTTTGGTTTTCTTTGATGAGAATGGCGTCTATCCATAAGTATGTCTTGGAGTTTAAGAGGTCTATCGTTATGATCTTTGGGAGAGACATTGGGTTACAAAAGGCCTTTCTTTCTTAAAAATTCTCTATCTGCTTCGCTCATACCTTGGAATCGCTTGAAAGGTATTTTATCTTTATTATTTTCATAACTCTTATATATGGAGTGGACATTATGTCCACTCCCAGGCTTTATTTTGTCCACTCTGAGGCGCTTTTTGTCCACTCTCTCTGGGGCCAGGACGCTGTCTAATATAAGGTATTGGGTGGGGGCTTGGCCTTTACCGCTTACAAAGTCTATGACGCCTTTCTCCTGTAGGGCGAGCCTGGATCTTTGGAGCATTTTGCGGTTTATGCCTAGGTCATCTGCAATGGTCTTGTCTTTCCATGTGAATATGTTGCCAAATCTGGAATAGAGGCCCCGGAGGTAGATTAGTAGGAGCATAGGGGTTTTGTTGATTTTGCGCTTGCGGCAGGTTGTGAAGAAAACGTAGTGAAGGTATTGGTAGTGCATGAGTTCCTTATTTAGCTTCTCGACTCGGCCTTCGGCCTCGCTCGAAGAATATTAGAGATTGCTTCGGCGCTTCGCGCCTCGCAATGACACTGGTTGAAAACGTAACAGAACGTAACAAAAATTGTCTAAAATTCAAGATTCTCAAGAAAATAAAAAAACCCTATTCACCGTCTCTCGACGATAAATAGGGTTTTAGTCGTAATCCTAATTATACTACAAAGTTATGGCGGGGACGACGGGGCTCGAACCCGCGACCTCAAGATCGACAATCTTGCGTTCTATCCAAACTGAACTACGTCCCCTGATTTTCAAATGGCTTGCCATCCGAAGTATGCTACGAAGATTCGCCCTGTGTGAACGTAGGATGGTGGGCGGTACAGGGCTCGAACCTGTGAAACCTCTTCGGTGTAAGCGAAGCGCTCTACCAACTGAGCTAACCGCCCTTTAAAGCGCTTTAATAATATACAACATCACCCAATATTTTGCAAGCACTAAAAAATTATAGCTTTCCGGCGGCCATTAGGATGAAGACCATTACAAAGAGGGCAACGGTTTCGATTATGCCTAGCACTATGAGGTAGTTACCGAATCCCTTGCCAGTTTCTGCCATTGCATCAGCTGCTGCTGCGCCTGCCTTGCCCTGCATCCATGCTGACATCCCCATTGCAATACCGCTAAGTATGCCTGCGCCAGACATGAATTGTCCCTTATTCGCAAGCTCTACAAAGGCATTCATTACGATCATGCCGTAGATGGTCTGGGAGAGCGGCGCGCCTACGAATACCGTGAGAATAAACGGCGCGTTCTTATTCTGCGCAAAGCATTTCTTCCATGAGCCTACTGCTGCCATGCCTGCTGCGCCTGCGCCAAGCGCAGAACCCATTGCAGCGAACGCAAGTGAACCTGCGACGCCAAGGTCTTTAAATTGCAATAATACATTTGCATCCATCAGCCTACCTCCTTTGGGGTCAAATTCAGACTCACAGCTTACCTCGACTTTCAGCCTCGGTAAGCTGTGTCTTCATTTGAAATGGCGTATATTCCACGCCTGACCATTCCATGTTCATGTGGCTTGAAAACTCAAGCATGTTTAATCTCACGCCATGCACTAGAATAGCCATGGCGCCCAATAAAATATTCAATGTATGCCCGAATAAAAGCACAAACGCTGTTAGAAATCCGGCAAATATGTTTCCATAACCTATGCCTGAGGCCATTTGGTTAAACGCGTCTGCCACTGCCACAGTTGCCGCGCCCACCGCAAACAGGCGTATATATGAAACAATATCTGTGAAACTATTAATTACATTGAGAAGAAGGCCTCCTATGCCAGAGCCGACTGTCTTAAATAAACTCTTACTAGGGTTCGTGCATAAAATAATGAGGCTAGCGCCTATTATTAAAAGCCACTTTGCGCTCTCAGCAAATGCCTCGCCTAAAATCAATGTCTTTGCTATAAAATATGCTGCCCACAGCATGCATATCCATCCTGCTTCAGAAAACGCCTTTATTGACGGCATTTTTCGGATAAATTTCCACAGATGCGCAATACTCAGGTGAATAGCGCCTATAAGAAAACAGAGTGCCTGGATAGTTTCCTCTTGCCTTAAAAGCGGGAGGAGCGGATGAACTCTCTCTGGCAACCATGCCTGGCCAAAGAATGTACCTGTTAATAATCCCCACGTAATAGCGCAGAGACTTAAAAGATATGTAAGAAAAAATATAGACCTGTCCTTCACCTTGTTTCTAAATTTCACATGGCAGAATAGATTCAGAACAAAAAATATTGCGCCGTAACCAGCGTCACCTATAAGCATACCGAAAAATATTGAAAAGAATACCAAAAACCACAGGCTTATATCTACTTCCCTGTAGCCAGGAATAGTGTTTATCATCTTAAAAAGAGGCCTGATCATCTCTATCCATCGAGGATTCCTTATTAGGGTAGGGACATTGTCGCTCTCCAATGGATCCTCGACAATAAGGCCCCAGCTTTCTCTTTCTGCTATTTTTTCAATAGATTTTACCTTGTCCCGAGGAGAGTACCCTATTAGATACGATAATTTCTCAAAGCTCCCAAGACCTGCAGATACCTTGTTAAACTCTATTAGCGAAGAAAGTTTTTTCCCGTATGAAAAAAGTGACTTTTTATATTTTGAAAGAACTGCCAGGCCATTTTCTATCTCGCGCAATTTCTCTTCTTCTCTTTTTAGGCTCGCTAACATCTCTTCAAGGCCTTGTTCAGGTAATTGTATGACCTCAAAAGGCAATTTTATCTCTTCTCTTGAGATGGCTGCACAATAAAAGATGTTACCTTTATTAAAAAGCTCCTTTATTATTATGCCTTCTGGTATATTACGTAACTCTTTCTTTGTGAGCTTACAAAGCCTTACCCATACACCCTTTGCCTCGAGTTTGTAAATAAGTTCTGGGTCAAAATCTCCCCAGTCTTTCCATTTTTCTATAGCCTTCTTTATGTTCTTTATTCCCTCTGTAAGAACTTCTTCTTTATCTACGAAATTCAAGATCTCCTGCATTAGTTTATCTGGATGGCTATGTGTTTTTTGGAATCCAGGTGGATCAGGCAATGCATCTATGGCCTTAAAAAGAGAAAGATATTTTTCTTTGAGAAGGCTTATGTTTTCATTTTCTGGAGGCCTTTGGTGCTCGACATGCACAACGCCTGATCTTGCCAAGGCCTTGAGTGTCGCGTCAATATCCTTTGACTGTACTATTATGCTCAGTTTTTTCATTGAAACTATCATGCTACACCTTCTAAAACCATTTCCTCGATCTTACTCTTTGCTATCTTTGAACGGCCCACTGCATTTGTCTGCTGGTCGCCTAGATATATCCTTATGAGGTGGATGTTTTCTTTGCACTCGGGTATCTTTATTTTTTCAAATAGATTAACGCGCTGCGTGGCTATTCTTAATTCATGCTCCAGGATTCGCATCTGCTGTTTGATTATTTTTTCCTCTTCTAAAAATACTACGAGCGTTCGTATTTTATTAATAGCAATGTCTGTCCACAAGGGCGTCAAAAACAGATCATACTCTGGCTCCTCAAAGTCCACGCGCTCAAAAACCGGGATATCCACGCCAGCAATGTTTGCCGCAACAGTAACTACATTGCCCTCTCTCACCCATTTGGCAATGTGTTCAGTGCTTTCATTCAAGAGGCCTGCCCATTCACTGATTTCAGTCTCAAGGTTATCTATCTCCTGTATCTTTAATTTTAACCTGGCGTGCACCTGTTGTATTTCCAGCTGTAGCTGCTGTTTTTTTAACTGCAAAAAAGGCAGGAAATGCTCGAACTGCCTCAACGCATCTCGCTGCCTCTTTAGTTCGCCTTTTGTAAATCGAACCTTTGGCATGATTATTTTTTCGGCCAGAATTCTTCTATTAGTTCAGTCTTAATGCCTGTCTCAAATGGCTCGAAATTCTCTGCCATGATCTCCCAGCCTAGATCCAGGGCCTTTTCAAGTGGGATGTTCACAGAAAGATTCATCATCCTCTGCTCAAAATTCTTTCCGTATTGCAAAAGTTTTTTGTCCCACTCGCTCATCTGGAAACCCATTGATTGTTTTTCCAAACTCGAGCGATAATCAGCAAACAGCTGGATCATCCTGTCCATCACAGCGCGGTGGTCTTTTCTGGTCTTGCCATTTACCTGTTGCTTGAGACGACTGAGACTACCGAATGGCTCAATAGACTTATTCCTTAAATAGAGTTGGCCCTCTGTTATGTAGCCAGTATTGTCAGGCACTGGGTGAGTAACATCATCGCCTGGCATCGTAGTCACTGCCAGGATCGTAATAGAGCCGGCTGTATCAAAATCCACTGCCTTTTCATAGCGGCTAGCGAGCTGGCTGTATAGATCGCCTGGATAACCTCTATTAGATGGTATCTGTTCCATAGTGATCGAGATCTCTTTTAACGCGTCTGCAAAATTCGTCATATCTGTTAAAAGCACCAGCACGCGCTTTCCTTTAAGCGCAAACTCCTCTGCAACAGCCAGGCTTATGTCAGGGACTAAAAGACATTCAACAGTAGGATCAGATGCTGTGTGTACAAAAAATATCGAGCGTGAAAGCGAGCCGTGTTTATCTAAGGCATCACGGAAAAAGAGATAGTCGTCGTATTTAAGGCCCATGCCTCCTAAGATAATCAGATCTACCTCTGCCTGCATTGCAATGCGCGCAAGTACCTCATTGTATGGCTCACCAGGTACTGAAAAGATAGGAAGTTTTTGGGACTCGACAAGAGAATTAAACACATCTATCATCGGGATGCCAGTGCGGACCATTTTGTTGGGTATGATCCTCTTAGCAGGATTTACAGGCGGGCCTCCTATTTCTATCATATCTTCTTCAAGCCGTGGGCCATTGTCTCTGGGTAGGCCTGCGCCATTAAAAATGCGGCCTAAAAGATTTTTACCAAATGATATCCTCATTGCATGGCCCAGGAATCTTACTTTATCCCCTGTTGAGACACCCTGACTTCCTGCAAAGACCTGAAGATGTATGCGCTCGTTGTCGATCCTTATAACCTGGGCAAGGGACTTACCTGCCCTTGAAGATATCTCTGCAAGGTCCTTGTATCCGATATCCTTTGCCTCGACTGTCACGACATTCCCAGCGATCTGAATTATGCGGTTATATATTTTCTGCATATATTTAGAACTTGTAGGCGTCCTATTTGGGTACACCCTACGATACTCTCAGAATTTGGAATGGGGTTCTATTTAAAGACCTTTGTCTTTATATCCTTTTCCTTCTCAAAAAATACATCTGTTTTCCACTCGATGGAATTCCACTCTATGAACTTCTGTCTTAAGGTTTGAAAGAATTTCCTGGCAGAATCTTTGTCTTTGAGAGAAAATTCTTTCTCAAGGAATTCGTAAATCACGCCAAATATGTATTTTTGTCTCTCTTCTATAGTAGCCGCATCTACTTCATCAAATGCATTCTGCTGCAGATACACTGAATCTATAAACTCTGCCTTTAGATATATGATAAAATCCTCTAAAGACGTGCCTTCCTCACCTACTACCTTCATCATCTGACCTACTTCATTGCCTTTCTTAAGGATCTCCTGCGCGAGTTGTATCTGTTTCTCGTCTATAAAGCTCTTGTATTTGCTCCAGCTCTCAAGGGGGTCTATTGCAGGATATTTTCTCGCGTTAGAGCGATCTCTTGAAAGGCCATGGAATGCGCCTACTACCTTAAGCGTGGCCTGTGTCACAGGCTCTTCAAAGTTTCCACCAGCAGGACTTACTGTGCCGCCTATTGTTACTGAGCCAATGTTACCATCGCGTAGCTTCATCAGTCCTGCCCTTTCATAAAACGAAGCAATCCTTGTCTCAAGGTACGCGGGGAACGCCTCTTCACCAGGGATTTCCTCCAGACGGCCTGACATCTCGCGCATTGCCTGTGCCCAGCGCGATGTAGAATCAGCCAGGAGCAATACATTGAGTCCCATCTGGCGATAATATTCAGCTATTGTAACAGCTGTATATACACTTGATTCTCTTGCAGCAACAGGCATTGAACTGGTGTTACAGATAATAACTGTGCGCTCTATTAAAGGTTTGTTTGTCTTAGGATCTATTAATTCAGGGAATGTCCTGAGAGTCTCAACAACCTCTCCTGCCCTTTCACCGCATGCAGCTATGACTACAATATCTATCTCTGCGTGCTTGCTAATAAGCTGCTGCAATACAGTCTTGCCAGAACCAAAAGGACCTGGCACGCAATATGTGCCGCCCAATGCAACAGGCATCAGTGTATCCATGATCCTGATTTTAGTAACAATAGGTTTTTCAGGTTTTAATTTTTCATTATATGCGGTTATTGGAATTTTTACAGGCCAGATCTGCTGCATTGCAGCATCATGTAGTTTGCCTTGTTCATCTTTTAGCTTTGCAATTACATGCTTTAAATCATAATTACCTTTAGCTACAATACTGTCGAGCACTAATTCACCCTGCAGGCCAAATGGAACCATTATCCAATGCTTAAATATGCCTTCTTTTACAAAACCAAGTTTTCCGCCTGAGCGCAATTTATCACCCTTTTTTGCAAAAGGCGTGAATTCCCATTTTACCTCATCAGGCAATGCCTCTAGATATACTCCGCGTTTTAAGAAAAATCCGCATTTTTCAGCAAGCTGCGGCAATGGATTCTGCAGTCCATCAAATATCTGACCTAAAAGCCCCGGGCCTAATTCAACTGATAGAAGTTCTTCTGTAAACTCAACCTTTTCCCCGGCCTTAAGACCCTTTGTATCCTCGTAGACCTGTAACTCTGCGCGGTTGCCCCTGACGCGTATAACCTCTGCCTTTAGTCGTTCCGCGCCATGCAGAATATAGGCCACCTCATTCTGCACCACATAGTCGCTAAACTCCGCGATAACCATGTTTCCATTTATGCCTACTATCTTCCCTTGTCTTTTATCGCTCATACTTTCACCAAAGTCTCTAAAACCTGCGTGCCGTCTTGAGAATTTATTGTTTGCCAGCGTTCTAAAATCTTTAGTTTCAATGCATATGTAACTAAAAAATCCATGTTAAAATAATGGCATTTTGATAATTCTTCTAATTTTTCCCATCTGAGCTGGTCAAGGAATCGCTCTGCCTCAAGAGGTGAATCCATATTCACAGCCCAATGCGCTGAGGAAATTAAAAGCGGATCGCGATTATCTTCGCCGTGGATATATTTGCTAGGATCCTTTGATCTTTTAGTAGCTCTAAAGACTGCAATTTCATTCCTGAGGGCTATACTAAACCTACCCCATTCTTTCCATTCTTCAGCTCTTTCTATAGTCTCCATGTCACTTGGGCTAAGCTGAGTCTTGCATGACTTTAGAAAATCTTCATAGGATATGGCTGGTTTTTCGCCGAACTCAAGCATTGGAAGGCTGGAAACTAAATAATAATATTTTCTCATTTTAATAATTTCGTAAGTTCTGGATTAAGATACGCGCAAAGAGCCTGCGTAAGTCCTTCGTCTGTAAAATCAAAAAATGATTTTCCCTTGTCAAAACTTATGGAGAAGCCTGCATTGATATTAGGTGATGCCTTAAACTCTATTCCTTCTTTAACCTTTTCTTTTAATTTTGATAGCATCGTCTTCTTAAGCTTTTCAAGGTCTTCTTTCTTTACCAAAACTGCTACGTCAGAACTGGCTCCGCCTTTTTTAATGTAATTTTCTATCAATTCTACTAACAAATTTACAATATCCTCGCTAGACACAGCCTTTGCAGTCTCTGAAGCAACAATTTTACTAAAGATCTTTCTGATCTCATCCTTTAGAGAAAGCATTAGATCTCTGGATGCCTGTTTAAGAGCGACCTCGCCTGTCTTTTTTGTTTTCTCAGCAATATCTTCGGCCTCCTCGATTATAGAGTGCGCCTTGTTCTTTGCGCTAGAGATGATCCTCTCAGCATTCTTTTTTGCCTGCAGCTCTATTACCTTGGCATTTTCCCCTGCCTGCTGCACACCCTCCTGATTGATCTTCTCAAGAAGCTCTTTTAATTTCTCGGACATGATCAACACCTCTTTTGGCACACTAAAGTGTGCCCTACCTAACGACTGCCTGGTTTTGTGATTTCTATGCCCTTTTTGCACAAAGGGCACTCTTCGGGGGGAAATACTGGGAGATCTAATTTTAATAGACTAATTGATTTTACACCAAAATCGATTTTCTTTCCACTTCTATCTATAATACTACCTACGCCTACTATAGTAGCACTGAATGATTTTACAACCTCTAAAACCTCTTTTGTAGAAAGGCCCGTAGTAATAACATCCTCGACCACTAAGACCCTATCTTCAGGCTTTATATCAAATCCTCGCCTTAAAACCATCTTGCCATCTTTACGCTCTGTAAACAAAGAGCGCACGCCAAGTGAGCGAGCCACTTCAGATGATACAACCACTCCTCCCAAGGCAGGCGCTACTACACAGGTAGGTTTATCCTTCTTAAAATTCTCTGCTAATTGGCTACATAATTTCCCTGCATATTCAGGATGTTGTAACACAAGCGCACACTGCAGGTAGTCCCCACTATGCAGCCCACTGGAAAGCCTAAAATGCCCCTTCAAAAGTGCGCGAGTTTCCTCGAAAATCTTAAGAATTTCCTCTTTTTTCATTGAAATAATCATAACACAGCAAAGCTAAAAAAACAATTGAAATAATGCTATTTTTGGTGTATACTTAATATAGATATAAGCAATGGCGTCAATCAAAAAAGGCGCCTTTTTCTGTGCGGATTATGAGAAAGATTAAAAAACAATTCCATGTTAAAATTATTTCATTAGCAATAAGTATTCTCTTCTTATTCACTAGCACAGCATCTACCTGTCCTCTGCCTAGTAATACGCTAAGAGTTCCTATTGGAAATTACGAAAATATAATTAAAAAGATGCAGTCCAAGTCAAAACAAGCAAAGGTGGAAATCTTTAATTTATTATGCGCTAACAACTGGCTTACTGTGGAAGAAATTAATAGAAATACAGGTCTTTCTAAAACAATCGTTCAAGAGAGTTTGGACTTTCTTTTAAGTGCAGGAGTCGTTATAGAAAAAAACGAGCATATCTATAAGATCAATCCAATATTGGAAAATTTAAGCTTAGTAAATAAAACGCAAAGTGTGTTGAAAGATAGCCGAAGACATAACGAAGATAAGCTTAAACAAGATATTAAAAATCTCATACCAATTCAAGAGTTAGTCAAAAGATTAGCACTTCATAAATATCCTGGGGAATACATATATAATACAGAGCTTGCAATTCATGCAGTTAATACTTTAGGAAATCGAAAAGAAAAAGAGGCTATAGGGCCGCTTATTGATCTTTTAGATCAAGCTTTTCGTGGCGAATGGTATTCTCTCGTTATTAGCACTGTAAGGGCCTTGGGCAAAATAGGCGCTAAGGAGGCAAAATATCCATTAGGTAGGCTATTGCAAAATAAACGCCCCGAATACAGAGCAACAGCAAGAGAGGCCCTTTTGCAAATAGACTCTCAGTTTTATTATGACTTACAAAAAAAGACAATATTGTCTGTACTTTCTGCTAAAGAATTAGAGCTTTTAATACAACGTTTGGGAGGAGGAGATTATGATACTCAGGCTTTTGATAGATTACATAGTAAATTAGACAAAGTGTACGCATTTGATACAGTATACGTAGTTGTTAATAAAACAGGTGGGATTAAAGCATGGAAAGAGGCACCAAAAGAAAAGCGCAAAAATCTTGTATCGGAAATTAAAGAAGATTACGATGAGTATGAACATAGCGTTTCCAGAAAGCCTGGCATAAAAATAGCCCTTAGGTCTATTTTTGGAAAAGCAGTTCCTGCAGATATTATAAATAAAAAGAGTAAGGTTCTGCTTCTAGGAATAGGCGAAGGGATAACAGCTAATTTAGCTGTACAACAAGGCATAAAAACTATAGTTGGCCTAGACATCTCAGCTAAAATGCTTAAACTAGCTGAGAACAATCTTGAAAAACTTGAGAAGGATGTAGATATACGTCTAATAGAAGGTGACATGTTTGACATAGGAGAGTTGTTTAAGAATGAAAAATTCCCTATAATCACATTGAGCAATGTGCTCATATTCTATCCATATGATGATAGAAAATATGTATTATCAGAAACGCTAAAATTATTAGAAGAAGGCGGGTATATCGCTATTTGTTATCGAAGCGCGGATGAAGAACATCATGCTAAAAGGAATGAATGCCTAATGCAACCTGAAGATTATGTAGGTCTCCTAAAAGAAGAGTTGGGTTTTGATGATGCTGGTTATTATATTGGGGCTGTGGAGAGAGATGAAGATTCTAGCTCTGATGTTTCTACTGGTCCTAAAGAAGAAACAATATTAAGCCACACTTATATTGTCTGGGGGCGAAAAAAGCTAAAAGGTAAGTTAAAATCAAGAATCGGTTCTCAGCTAATAGGTAATATAAAAAATCTTAAGCGCCACTTATAAAAAGCATCAACCGCTACCCTTCTCATAACCTGTAACAATATCCTGCAATGCCTTAGACGGGTCTTTCACTTTTGTGACTGGTCGGCCGATTACAATATAATCTGCGCCAGACTTAATAGCTTCTTGTGGCGTGGCAGTTCTTTTCTGGTCTTGTTTTGCGCTTCCTTCTGGTCTTATTCCTGGTGTGACGATTAGAAAATCTTTTCCTAATTCTTTTCTGATCTTGGCTGTTTCTTGAGGAGATGCTACGACGCCGTCAAGGCCAGACTGTTTTGCTGATTTAGCGAGATTTAACACTTGAGCTTCTGTGGCGTTAGCTATGCTTGTAAGAACAGTCACGCCTAAAATTCTTGGTCTATCTACTCCTAACTTCTCACTTTCCTCTTCTGCGCCTTCAATAGCTGCCTTCATCATATCGCTGCCGCCTGAGGCATGGACATTAAACATGAATACGCCTAGCCGCGTAACAACTCTTGCAGAATTTTTGACTGTATTGGGAATATCGTGAAACTTTAGGTCTAGGAAGATTTCTTTATCATATTTTTTGATAATATCTATTACCTTTGGCCCGCAGGAATAAAATAACTCCATGCCTACCTTGAAGATACTTACGTGAGGACTAAGGATAGTTAGAAGTCGCTCTGTTTCTTTGATTGTACTCACATCCAACGCTATTATTATTTTTTCTTTGTCCATGCCTCGATTCCTTTTATTATTTTTTCACACACACTTGGGTCTACAAAATTTGCTGTGCCGATCTGAACTGCTTTTGCGCCTGCCAGGAGAAATTCTATCGCGTCTTCTGAAGTCATTATACCACCCATACCTATGACTGGCTTATTAATATTCTTCGCAACCTCCCAAACCATCCTTAGGGCAATTGGCTTTATAGCTGGCCCACTTAAACCACCTGTAATATTGCCAAGCTTTGGCTTTTCTGTCTCAATATCTATTGCCATTGCAAGAAATGTATTCACGAGACTCACTGCATCTGTACCACCCTTACATGCAGCCTTAGCAATCTCCACAATATCAGTAACATTCGGCGAGAGCTTTGTAATCAAAGTCTTATCTGTGACCTTCCTAACGCTTTTAACAACATCATAAGTCGATTCCGGACACTGCGCAACCAACCCTTGTCCCTTGCCTGCCCCGTACGAAATCTTTGATTCTCGTATGGGGTCCCTTGCCTGCCCCGTACGAAATCTTTGATTCTCGCATGGGGTCCCTTGTCCCTTAACATTTGGGCACGATATGTTAAGCTCAATACCATCCACAGCTTCTTCCTTATCAAGTCTCTTTGCTAGCTTTACAAAATCTCCTGATATGCTCACAATAATCGGAACGCCTATCTTTGCTAGATACGGCAATTTCTCGTCGATAAAATTCTCAACGCCCTCGTTCTGTAGGCCTATAGCATTAAGCATACCTGATGCAGTCTCACAAACCCTTGGCATAGGATTGCCATCTCTTGGCTTAAGCGTGATCGTCTTTGTAACAATCGCGCCAAGCTTCTTCAAATCCACCAGCTCTTCAAATTCCTTTGCATACCCAAAGGTACCTGACGCCACCATCACCGGATTCTTTAATTTAAGTTTTCCTATTTTTATTTCCATATCAAATCTTTTGCATCAAACACAGGGCCATCCTTACACACTAACTCACACCCTTGTCCCTTGTCCCTTGTCCCTTGTCCCTTTACTTTAACGGCGCAACCCAAACACACCCCAACCCCGCACGCCATTGTCTCCTCCAATGAAACTTCACACATTAGTTCTTTCTTTCTGCATATAGCAGTAATACTTTTAAGCATTGGCTTAGGTCCGCAAGCATACACCCTTGTCTCTTGTCCCATGTCCCTTGTCCCTAATAACTCTGGCACAAATCCCTTGTGGCCGCAGCTTCCATCATCAGTAGCGATATGGACCTCTGCGCTCAGATCTTTAAAATCCTTTTCGCACAATATTAAATTTTTAGTCCTAGCGCCAATTAATACAGTAGTTTTTATTTTTTTCTTTGCCAATTCTTCAGCGAGAAAAACAAGCGGTGCCACTCCTATGCCCCCGCAGACTAAAATAGCTGATAGCTGAGAGCTGACAGCTGAAGGCAATCCAAAACCATTGCCCAAAGGTCCTAAAACATCAATATGTTCTCCTGGTTTTCTCTCAGATAAAACCTCTGTGCCCTTACCTATTACTTCATATAAAATCTCTAGATCTTTAGCCCGGTGAATGCTAAAAGGTCTTCTGAGTAATGGATCCAGCCCATCACTGCACCGTATCTGCACAAATTGGCCTGGCTTTGCAGTCTTTGCAATATAAGGCGCATCAAGCGTCATCTTGTAATAGCTGTCACTTATCTTCTTATTCGATAAAATTTTAGCCTTTATGTCTTTCATGTCAAAATAAATCCATTTGTTTCTCGGAATTATCCTCTTTCTTCAATATTTCTATCTTACCATATTCTCCGTCAAAACCTGGTAAGATATTTACGTTGCCGTTTCTTACATTTATGATAGCCTTTGCTATTTTTTTCGGGAGCTTAGTTAAGAGTTCATCTTTTCTTACTTCTGTAAGTACTTCAAATTCCGTACCCACTCTCGGGACTATTGCGCTATATTCTTTTTCAACAGCCTTTGAGCCATCACCCACGCCCAGCACATCTGAAATGATCTCAGAAAGTGGTATCATCCTCTTATATGGAACGCTTCCTTTAGGCACAAACCCTTCTGGCCTGTCTGCAAGCGTGTCTACTCTATTCATCACGCCTACTGTCAGTGACTTCCCGCACACAGGACAAGTATTCTTGTTCTTTTTCGTTTCAGAAGGGCTAAATCTTACTTTGCAATTCCTATGGCCATCGTAATGATACTTGCCCTCTTCAGGAAAAAACTCCACTGTGTGCAAAAACTTCTTATTATCCTTTACCTTTAATGCGTCTGTTACAGATTTGTAGGACATCTCTACATCAAAGACATTTGCCTCTCTTCCGATCTTCCGAGGACTGTGTGAATCAGAATTTGAAATAAGATTAAATCTATCGAGCTTACTCCATCTCCAGTTCATCCCAGGATCCGACGATAAACCAGTCTCGAGCGCATAGATATCCTTGGTGTATTCCTCAAAACATTCCTCTATTGAATCAAATCCAGACTTTGAGCCGAATAAACTAAACCATGGCGTCCATATATGGCCAGGCACAAGAAACACGTCTTTACTGACTCCGAAAACAACCTCTGCCAGTTCTTTTGCGTCTATGCCTATAATAGGCCTGCCATCACTGGACAGATTCCCATAGCCAGAGAGTACATCATTTATTTTATCAACTACTTTAAAACTCGGCGCAAAAATAAGATTATGGATCTTACGAACCTTGTCATTTTTAGAATATATGCTCGATATCTCTGCGGTGAGTATAAAATTTACGCCATTATACTCAAAAAACCCATTGCCTGAATCCTTCAGGTGCTTTTTTAATTCCTCAAGCCAGAGATGGTGCGTAAAATCTCCCGTGCCCAGAAGAGATATGCCTTTGTACTTTGCCGTCTCAGAAAGTGTCTTTACCTCCATTTGCGGGCTTGTTGCGCGGCTATATTTAGAATGTATGTGAAAATCAGCTACGAATTTCATACTACCTTTCCCTTGCAAATCGTGTATTCAACTATGCCTTTTAATTTTCTTCCTAAAAATGCGGAATTCTTTGACCTAGACAGAAAATGCTTTTTCTTGACCACCCATTCCTTTTCCGGAGAAACTATAATCACATCTGCTATAGCGCCAACACTCAATGTACCTTTGTCTATACGCAGAATCTTTGAAGGATTACTAGACATCTTCCTAACTAAATCGCTCCAGCTAAGTATCCCCGGAGAAATCAGCTCTTTTATCGCCACTGCAAGCTCTGTCTCTAAACCTATGCTCCCTAACGCTGCATATTCGAACTCAATATCTTTTTCATTCTCTGTATGAGGCGCGTGATCAGAAGCAATCGCATCTATAGCGCCATCCTTCAGTCCTTGTTTTATCGCGCTAACATCTTCTTTGGCCCTTAAAGGAGGATTGATCTTCATATTCGTATTGTAATCTATCAGATCATCTTCGCTCAGACTAAAATAATGAGGCGCAGTCTCTGCGCTCACCTTTATACCTTTTTTCTTTGCCTTTCTTATGATCTCTACTGACTCTTTGCAGCTTACATGCGCAATGTGGACTGCTGCACCTGATTTTTCTGCCAGTTTAATATCCCGCTCTACCCTTTTATGCTCTGATTCGCCAGAGATTCCTCTCATGCCAAGCCTTGTAGCAATAAAACCGCGATTGATCATGCCTCTACCAGAAAGAGACTTATCCTCAGAGTGGCATACCACAAGCATTTTTTCTTTTTTCGAATCCTTAAGCGCCTTTAACATCAATTCACCATCGTCGACAGATAAACCATCATCTGAAATAGCAACTGCACCTGCTTTTTTTAAAGCGGCAATATCGCATAGCTTCTTGCCATTTCGACCCATTGTAATAGCGCCAGCAATAAGTACATTAACATTTGCGGTTTTATTTATTATATTCTTTAAGAGTTCTACATTCTCTGTACTATCTATTGCAGGCGTGGTATTAGGCATTGCAAGAACAGTTGTCACGCCTCCTTTAGCCGCGGCCTTTGTGCCGCTGGCAACAGTCTCTTTGTCCTCTCGGCCAGGTTCTCTTAAATGAACATGCATGTCTACGATTCCTGGCATAACTATCTTGCCCTTTGCGTCAATCGTTTTTTCTGCGTCTACCTTTATAGTATCTGCCACCCTGGATATCTTATCCCCGATTATAAGGACATCCATTACCTTTTCTATTTTATTAACTGGGTCTATCACTAGACCGCCCTTAATTAGTATTTTCATTGCTTTTCTTCTCTCTTGCCTGTGAAAGCCAATATAGTACAGCCATTCTCACTGCTATACCATTAGTGACCTGCTCCAGAATTACAGAATTAAGACCATCTGCTACGTCGCTTGATATCTCGATACCTCTATTTATCGGGCCAGGGTGCATTACAATAATGTCCTTCTTGGCCTTTTTCAATCTCTCTTCTGTTATGCCAAATTTTTTAAAATATTCTATTTGCTTTGGAAATACGCCCTCTTCATCGCGCTCAAACTGCATCCTCAATACATTTACAGCGTCGGCATTCGAAAGCGCCTCGTCTATATTATCAGTGATGCCAACACCCATCTTTTCTATGCCAGGTGGTATCAATATCTTAGGCGCGCACACTGTGACCTTTGCGCCCAGCTTAGTAAGACCCCATATGTTTGAACGCGCTACGCGCGAATGCGCGATGTCCCCGACTATGCTGACTTTTAAACCTTCTATGCGGCCTGATTTCTTTTTCAGGGTAAATATATCCAAAAGACCCTGTGTAGGATGTTCATGCCAGCCATCTCCTGCATTAACAACGCTTATATTCACATGTTTCGCGAGCATGGCTGCCGCGCCTGAGCAATTATGCCTCACCACAATAATATCTGCCTTTAATGCCTCTATATTTTTGCCAGTATCGTTTAGTGTCTCGCCTTTTTTCACGCTCGATGTCTCAGTGGCAATATTTATTACATCAGCTGAGAGCCTTTTGGCAGCGATCTCAAAGGATACCCTTGTCCTTGTAGAAGGTTCGTAGAATAGATTGACTACAGTCTTGCCTCGAAGCGCAGGGACCTTCTTAATAGGCCTATCCAGTATCTCTCTAAAAGAATCCGCAGTATCTAAAAGCAATTCTACATCTTCTTTTGAAAGATATTCCAGGCCCAGAAGATCTTTGTGAGCCCAGTTTGGTTTTTTCTTAGTCTGCCTGGTCATTTTTAATGAGCACTTGACTTACGGAGTCCGTAGGACGACGTAAGTCAATGTGCGAATTAAACCCCACACCCAGCAATGTATTGCTTTAAAGATTCTTTCAGTCTACTCTTTAGAGCAGTCAATGCTTGAGCATGAAGTTTTAATTGTTTTTCTCTATTCCGAGCATCGGTTTCTGATTTATAAGCTTCATAATATATAACTTCAGAAGGATATTTACTGCTGTGTTCTCTATATCGTCTCTCCAAATCATTCGTATAGCCATAATAAAGTTCTTTTGTCCTCTTACTTTTCAAGACATATACAAAATACATTGCTGGGTGTGGGGTCAATTCGGACAGACAGCTTACGAAAATCAATGATTTTCGTAAGCTGTGTCCTCATTGACTTCTATAAAAACACTGTCTTCTTTATCTATCTCTTCCAAGTTTAACTGTACCAGTTCATTTTGCGATGTCGGCAGATTCTTGCCCACATAATCAGCCCTTATGGGAAGCTCCCTATGGCCCCTATCTACAAGAATCGCCAGCTGAATAGTCTTTGGCCTCCCAAAATCTACAAGCGCGTCCAGGGCGCACCTGATGGTCCTGCCCGTATATAAAACATCATCGACTAGGATCACGGCCTTACCTTCTATATCAAAATCTATCTCTGTTTTGTGCATTATCGGCTGCTCAGATACCAGACTTAGATCATCCCTGTAAAGCGTTATATCGAGCGCTCCTACAGGTAAGGTAACGCCATCTATGCGATTGATCGCCTGAGCGATCCTCTCCGCAAGCGCGTACCCTCTTGTCCTAACACCAATGATCACAAGATCTTCTGAGCCTTTATTCCTCTCCAATATCTCATGGCTCATCCTTGTAACCGCACGATCTATCTCTTCTTTTGTCAGAACATTTTTCCTTGCCAACCTAGCCTCCAAAAAAAATACCTTCCCGCTACCTGCCCCGTTCGATAATTACAACATCTTCATTATCGAACGGGGATTATAGCAAGAAGGTCTATGATTTATGCCCTCTAAATTATTCATTTTCTCTTCCCTTTCCAGCCTCTCAGGGCTGATTTAAAGGTGTTTATTATTAAACATATTATACTATTTTTGTATGCTCCTGTCAATCATTTTATCCGTTAAACTCTAGAGATCGCCCATCCGAACTTTTATGGTTTTCAAGTTATCAACAAAATCTAAAACTAAATGAGTTCTATTATACCCCAGCAACTCTATTAGATCTTTGCGTTCAATCTTGAAGTGTTCTGCTGCTCCTGGTCCACCATAAAATCCCCAACGAATTATATTCTCTCCTAATAACCCATGGAAGATAATCTCTTTTCCTGTGTCAAGATTTTTTATCCTGTACTTGCCTCGCAAAGATAACGTCGGCCTCTCATTAAATGCTGAGGCAATCCTGTCAGACTGCTCATGCGATATCTCAAAATTAAAATGAGTATATCTGTCATAAAACCGTACTGGCTTTGCCAACATCCCCCCAGGACCAACCACCCTATCAAGAAGCGCTATCCCATTTACTAACACTCTCCCTAATTTCAAATGACTTAAGTTCTGCTCGTCTATCACTTCTATATTAGCCTTGATTAATTCTTCTTTGAGATCATCATTTTCACCTAAAAAATTCCGGTCCCTATCTCTGCCTGACCTTAGCCGCTCCTGAATCTGTTCAACTGTATCTCCGCCCAACATCAGTACCGTACTTATTGCCGTAGTGGTATTTCTCCCCAAAACAGTGAACTTATTCGAATCTTTATTAAGCGCCACCAAGGCCGTACTCTCCTCTGCAAGATGTATCTCTTCGGGAAATTCTATCCAACGCGGTCTGCCCTCTTCATCTATAACAAAATCCATATTACCTGCATGCAGTTTACATAGCTGTTGCCCCTCATAACTATCATCCTTAATCAACCCCCTTACAATAGTTGAGTTAGTAATAGGGTCTGACATAACACCTGCATGAGGTTTGGCTACGACCAATTCTACGTTATCGTTCTTTTGATTATAAATCAGAAGTACATTATCATCCAAAGTAAGATATACTCCTTCCACAGCTTTCTTTAACACTCTTTTAGCGACCAAGTCCTCTATTTGATGTGATACACTTCGTTCTATGGCATTACTATCCTGCTCGACTTCCTCTGAGACCCAACCTAACTGCCTGCCTACTGAAATTTCATTGCTACCATTTAAGAAAACGAGGCTCCTGTTCTCAGCATCATACCTTAAAGGAACGACTTTCTGCTCATAATCAAATGACCATTTTGTCCAAGCAACCTCCTCTATTTTACCTGTGTTCTTTGTACAGACATCAGGCTTATCTTTGTCTTCATATAGATCCTGCCCCTGATAAATTTTTATATCAGGCAGACCTATTTTTTTACGGTCTGTATAAAGTCCTCTTAAACTATCATCTTCGTTAAGAAGCAATACATATACGCCATTTTTGTAAACTTTAGCCGCTATTTCTTTAAAACCTATATCTTCAGTAAGCTGCACCTTATTAATAGCTACTGGCTTATGCTCTGATTCCCATTTCTTAACATCTGCCTCGTATTCTGTTTCGTTGGCAAAGAATATATGCCGAAGTGCCTTTTCGAAAGGATAATCGAATTTCCAGCCAATACTTTGTATCTTA
This sequence comes from Candidatus Gorgyraea atricola, assembly GCA_030765235.1. NCBI lineage: Bacteria > Pseudomonadati > Candidatus Omnitrophota > Candidatus Gorgyraea > Candidatus Gorgyraea atricola. Next base: position 42,061 of record JAVCCW010000001.1, read on the forward strand.
GAAGAATCGCCTATCATTGTCCCTGGGAATCCTGGCGTTGGCATCCGATAGGCAATATTTTTCTCCAAATCTCCCATGCTCAACGCCCTCATAATACTCGCTATCATTTCATTTATACCCCAGACCTTCTTCAAACCCACATTAAATACCGCTGCTGAATTCTCTGGCGTTCCTTCCCATTTAGCATGTTTCAAAATATGCAAAATACCTTTGGCTAAATCTGAAACGAATATCACATCTCTGCCAAAATCCCCTGGCATTATAAATATAGGCACTGATTGATTATTCTCAATCGCCCATATTGTCTGGGCTACCATATTGGCATTCCTGCCTTTTTGGAGCTCCTGACGGCCTGCATTATATACACTAAAATTCCTGGAGGCGTAAACATCAGCTTCGTATTCATGATGATAGTGCTTAGCCACTAACTCCATACTTAGCTTCATAAATTCATATGGGGTTATCCACTTTTTTTCTTCAAGATGATTATCTTTTATCTCAACAAATTTATCGAGTATATCCAATGTCGGCACTTCGCTAACTAGCTCGCCTATCGGGAACAACTTACAAAACGAACTTGTTGAGGCAAATACCGTACGAATATCATACATCACAGCAAGATCCATCACAGTCTTAAATTCATATAAGCTTGTTAGCACCTCCTGCGTAACACAATGAGGAAAACGACCAGCATAAAGGGCTAACTCGGGAGAAAAATCATTATATAAAATCCTCAACAACTCTCCAAATTCTGCTTTAGTATTTATTCTGGCATACATTACCTCTTCTGGGGTAATTTTATCTATTTTTCTTGACCCGCTTAATTCGTCCACCATTTTATTCCATTTTATTGCTATCTCTTCTGGACTGCCTGTCCAATTCAACCACTGTGGAAATCCCCTTGTAACAAACTGCGGTTCTGAAGAATACCCTCCTAAATATACTATACCGTTTATTTTCTTATAATCTTCTGGCCGATACTGCCGGCAAAAGCTGCTACTATCCTGCCTTAACAGTTTTACTCCTGGGATATTGTCATTTGCTGGACTGCCTAAAAGCAGGTTATCTACAGTTACCACTTCTTCATCTTGATTGACCAGCTGAAGAGCTGCCTCATACCCTATCATGCCTGCTGCTCCTATAACAACCTTTGTTCCGGGCTTAATAGGTTCATTATCGTTCTTGAAAAGCACATGAACGCCGTTACCTACAGGATTATTTACATCGCTTGGAAAACTTGCATATTTCTTTGGTCTATTATGACCAATCGCCTTCATTTTTTTTGCTGGAGTTAATAACGCTAACGTCTTCCCTTTCACCGTTACTCTATTTATAGACTCCTTTACTCTTAAACCTATTGCCGAAGCCTTCCTGACTAAAGGATCGCTGTCATTGCTCAAAGTATTGTTTAAAGCGTCTTCTGCTCTTGGATCATCGAAATTACCTAATGCTTGAGTTGCAGCTTGGCGAACACGGCTTCTTTCATGTTTATCTCCCGATACTTCTATTAGAAGTCCTATTGCTTTCTCGCTCTGCATTCTGCTTAAACCTTCGGCTGCAGCTTCAAGAATAGCGCTATTTCTAATATTTCTATCCCTTGATCTTAATAGTCCTATCAAAGTTTTCTCTGCAGATACGCCTCCTATTCTGCCTAAGGCCCTGACAAAAGCCGCTTGACCATCTTTAGCTAATGCATTTTGCAAAGCCTCTACTGCTACTTGGTCACCTATCTCTCCTAATATGTAGGCTATTTCTAAACGAACACGAATATCATCACTTGACTTTAACTCCTCTTTTAATAAATTTAAAGCTGCTTGACCTTGTTCTATTAACAATCCTGATATTGTCCTGACAGCTATTTTATTGCCAGACTCTATTGCCTCTTGCAATTGTTGCATCAAAAGACCTGCCGTGGCCACATTCTCTCCTGAAGCCAAATAATCTTTGACTGGCTGTAAGGCTTCAGCTAAAATACGCATCTTTTCTTTTCCGACTTCGCCAGCTAAGTCAACTTCATTCGGTGTCTTAATCGGCACAAATTGGTCATCCCTGTCTATTACCACAGCAATATAGGGCCAGATTGTTGTAAAATCTCCTGTATAGCGCTCTAATTGCAAACCAACATAAATATATTCAGTTGCGCCTATTGTCTCCTCGGTTTCTTTAACATCTATATATACTGGGATATCAACAGCATTGACTATTTCTGTTAATTCTTCAAAGCTTAATTTCTTATCATACTCATCAGAAAGTTTAAACTGATTAAATAAGCCGTCTACTGAAAGAAGAAACATCCCTGTATTAAAATATGGGTAAAGCCTCGACACTTCTTCTTTGCTCATTTTATCTACCGATTCACTTGCCTCTTTAGTAAAAGCTGGTTTTTCTACGATCTGTGTTGTCTTTCTGCCATCTAGATATGTTATATCAGCATACAAACCGCCTTTTTCTCCTCTATTATCTCCTAACAGCGTCATAAAAACTGGCTCAGGTCTATTTTCTTTTTTGGCCTTAATGATTTCTTCCTCAAATAAGCCTTTTAATTCATCACTTACCTTACCCGCAGGATTGTTCATATGAGAATAAAAGATAAATTTGGTCTCATTTCTTTTTAATTCAGCCAATACATTGCTTAGGACAATCCACTTGATAAAATCCCAATGTCCAGCAGGATTAAAAACTAAATTGCCTTTCTGTGTCCTTAAAGGGTCTCCTGCCTTACCCATTTGAGTAGCAATACCTCTGTCTAATGCTTCTATGGTATTTTGCATATCTGCCCCAGTCATCTTCCCGTCTTTGACAGCTTTTCTTAATTGTCCTGCTTTTTTCTTTCGATATTCTTTCAGGAATTTATCAGTAGGATTAAGACGGATCTGCATGCCTTGTTTAAACACCTTCACGTTTTCTTTGCCATAACCAAAGTAATCATTGTCTTTCAATAGTTCTTTTACTGTATCTGCAGTTTGAAAGCTTACCATTATAACTTCGTCTTGCTGTAACTCAGGGTCATTAGCAGCTCTTTTTAAATCATCCCTGGCTTTAGCTGCTGCAGCAAACTTTAGCTCCAGAAATGAATGAGGATTAGCGTCGAGTCCTGGTATCACAAAACTAAAAGCGGCATTAAACAATCCTTTTGTCCTGGTAGAAAGGCCTCCTGCAGAAAAAGCAGAAGCACTTTTTATCTTTTTGCCAAGAGCAGTCCATCTAATGATATCTTCCGTAGACTGTTTTCCCATAATTATTGCTTCGGAAGAACCCCGCATACTGCCTTTAATAGCATTGTTTTCGTAAGGAGTCATTCCTTGCCTTATCTTTTCTTGAAATACCAGATTAATATCCTCTTCGGTCTCGTGATATTTATATTCTTTGAGTAGTTCTTGCTCATCTTGGATAATCTGAAGTTTCTCTAATGTTTTTTTCTTGATCGGAATCCTTAAAGCAGTAGATTTATTGCAGGAATGTAATGGATAGGCGGTATTAGTCGAAAGAAATACTCCAACTAGAATAATGGCTATAACTTTGATGAAAGGAATTTTGATTTTATTTCTATGGCTCATTAGAATTGGCATATTTTATAATTGATCTCTAGTATCAGGAAACCCTGATAATTGTTCTGTAAATGTACCGCTATCTTTAATAAACAATTCCGAAACGCTTGGAGCAGATAATACCCTAAGAGGGTACCCTTTTATGCACTGCTGCCAGCGAGGACTCTTCTTTAACACATCTAAGAGTTTTATTTTTCTCTCATCCCCATCAATAGAAGCCTCACCATCTTCTACTAACTGTGTAGCCTCGATCCTATCTAGTCCGATAGACATAGACTCTATCCTGCCGATAAGCTCATCTTTGGTGATAGACCTCATGTTAAATAGATCTGCCACACCCTCACCTAATTGACTGTACTCTTTTATGTCCTTCCATGATAAATCCCATTTGTAATAAGCCCATTCTGTCAATCCCATATGATGACTCATCAGTTGCCGCATTTCTTCATTTTCAAAAATTTCCTTCAGCGGAGTATTTTCCATCTTGAAAATCTTACCATCAGATAGGTCAATATAAGCAGCTCCAGCATCTTCAAAACCACCAGTGCCTTCTTTTCTGGAAACCTTAGCATCTATCAGCAATAACCTGCCATATGTCCCGACCTTGCTTATATGCCCCCCCATAATTAAATCCACATCGCAATCCTTTGCCATCCTCTGGGTGAGCATTTCGCCACTAAATGAGAAGCTTTTATCTTTTACACCAGTAAACTTATATACCGGATTATCCGACTCACCTTCGTTCAGAAAACTAAAACCAGAGAAATTCTTTACCTTAAGATAAAGCAGGGCATATTCTCCCATGGCCAAATTTGTATGTGCCCATTGAATAAGCTCTTCGTTATCAATATCTTCCCTTAGTCTTTCCCACATAAACTGAGCAAACTGCAAGAAGGTAAATCCTTTGATAAGATATTTCTTACCACTCTTGCGGTAATTATCCTTCTGAACTTTTAACTCTTTTATCTTAGCCCATTTTAAGAATTCCTTGAAATCTATGCGCTCTACTTCATACTCATGAACGCTCTTGTCTTGATCCATTGCCCAGGGCACGGTATGCATAAGAAGAATCTTTTCAGAGCCGGCCTCGACGATTTTATATAAATCACTTCTAAGCACGTCTTTCACTAATTTCTTGGCTTCAGGGCTCTTTTTAATATTCTCGGTTATCTCCTGCATAATCCCCTGCCAGTCCTCTGAAAGAATAGCCAAAGGACGATGCTTTTTTATAGCTTCTTTTATCTCATCTATGCTTCTATATTTATTTGCATTTTCCTCAGACATCAAAGGCCAAAGATACTCAATGCGAGTTTTAGCAAACTGATAATCATCCGTTTCTGCTATTGAAATCAAATAAATCATTAATGCTGCTAATTCTGCTTTTGATTTTGGACCTCTCTTACTGATACCTGTAGCTTCATCTATTTTATTCTTCTCTTTTTCTTCTTCTATGCTAATTCCTTCATAACTTTTTTCAGCCAGGTTTTTGAATTTCTCTATAAGTTTTCGATCGATGCCTAAGTATCCTATCATATTATCCATTGCCTCTTTGCCATAGCGATATCCATGCAAAATAGCATGGGTAATATAATCTGGTCTTCCTAAAGCAGCCAGCATAAACCAGAGGTCATGATTGCCAACCAGGATATCGGCCTCTTTCCACATCTCAGGAGCAATCCATGCAGGCCCCCTGTCAACCCAATCTCCAAGTATAGCCATCTTCACCTTACCTTTATATGTATTCTTTAAGGCCTTAAATAAGACATTAATGGTTACAGTAGTACCATGCGGATCGCTAACAATAAAATACGTTTCCTTTTCCTGATCTAAATCTTTTACTGCGTCTTTTAAAGGCGTTAACCTATCGCTATGAGTCTTTGTTCCTATAGTATATAAATACGCATACTTGGTTTCCGCATTGTATCTAAACAAAGTGATTGTTTTTTCATCTATAGATATGGAATCCAGTGGTAAATGTTCAGCTGATGACAGCTGTATCTCCTGATAAGATACCCAGCCTTGTGTCTTGACGACCTTGCTGTATTCATTTGGATCTTTAGTAAACAGAAATATCTTTTTTCCCTGCGTACGAGCATACGTAAATGTCCGTGATGTACAATTTTTATCTGAAGGTGGCCAGACCCAAATAATAAAATCGTCTTTCCCTAACTGCTCCATCATCCATTGCCCTCTTGCCGACCCCGTATCTCTCAAAGATCGTAAACCAATGATTCTATCATCAGGAGTCATTTCAAATTTGACCCCTTTGGACTCCAGATGTGGCTTTAATTCATGCGCTGTTAGGTTGTCAATGCTCTTTCCCAGCCCAACATGATTTAAATACTCTTGCGCTTCAGCTTTGGTAATTTTGTTTCTTTCAACATTAGCATAACTCTTTATTGTGTTCCCATCTACCAATCTCCATGGCCTTACATCTCTCTTATCTCTTCCCTGGCCCACCATTGTAACTCGATTTCCCTTGCCTCGCTGTACCATTGTGCCTACAACTATCCGATCTATCCCCTGAGGATCTTCTCCGACCAATACCTCAACATTCCCCCTATCAGCTAAAAGTTCAGCTACATCCCTTGCAAACTTTTTAGCATCATCATCCAGGTAATCACGGGTACCACCAAAAAGCACCTTTATCTTTAAATCCTTCTTCGCATCAAGGTATTCTTTAATATAAACTACATCACGCATAAGATGAATATTTTCTATAGGCGCTTTGCCTTTTATGGTTTCCAGATGTTGCTGGATTTCTGCAAGGGCGGGGATGCTGGGCGTTAGAATAGTTGTCTTGACTGTCTCCGCTTTTGGATGCTGAGGCTCAACATAAGTCACCTTTTCCTCATCAATAGAGAATATCTTTTTGCCTTCACCCTGTGCGTATTTAAATGTCCTGGATGTGTGTGAATCGCCTGTAGCAAAGAGCCAAACAACAGAGTCATCTTTTTCTTTGAGCTGATCTATTGTCCAGCGGCCTCGCATTGACTGTTTATCTCTATAACTTAGGCCACTTGTCATAGAAGATGGAACTAACTCAAAACTGACTCCTTCTGACTCTAAGTGTCTTTTTATCTCCCCATAAGAGAGTCCATAAATATCTTTTACGATCCCGATAGCTTTTAAATATTCATTAACTTCACTTTTACTGAGGTCTCCTCTAGAGATATATCTTTTTAGCATGGTCTCATTGGTAACTCTCCATATCTCATCGTCTTTTACACCTACAATCACAAGACTGGATGGTTTACCTGTTTTAAAAAATGCTGCTATAGCCAGCCTATCTATGCTTGTAGGATCATCGCCGATAATTAACCGAACATTTTTATTCTGGGCTATAAGATTCGCAAAGACATCGATAAAAGATTCACCTTTAGTACCTAGATTCCTGCTTCCGCCAAAGAATATAGACGCTTTGCCTTTTATGGTTTCCAGATGTTGCTGGATTTCTGCAAGGGCGGGGATGCTGGGCGTTATATTTGGATTGGAGGCAAGGGATGTAGAAGGTTTGATATTAATTATATATTGTCCTTCTTTCTCTTCTATCACAAAATCTCCGTGTGTCTTTTCGATCTCAAGTGCCTTCCTGATATTTTCAACAGTAAGCCAATCTATCTCACTCGAGATTTTTTTTACTATATCTTGCGGCATCTTTTTTATAATTTTTGGGATTATTTTGTGAACTATCTCTTCTAGTTCTTTGTTGTTTTTCGCTGCCTCAGTCGCTGTAAGCAAAGTATATCTAAAGCTAGAAGCACCTGAACATTCTATTCCCAGATCCATAAGCAGCTCCAATTGCTCCATATCTTTTGCTATATCAGATACTTCTGACAGCATAAGGCCGATTATACCTGCGTCGCCTTTGGTAAATCTTATGCTTAAATTGGGCAGCTGATTACACATATCTTTTAGTTCAGTTGTATTCTGTGCCAGTTTAGCTGCTGCGGAAACACCCCATCTTCTAAAGGGATTATCAAGGTCTATATTATTCTTGTCGAATTCTATATTTAACTTAAGTAAATAATCACACATATCTTTTAGTTCAGTTGTATTCTGTGACACTTTTACTACTACTAGCATGTGAAGCTCTAAAGTATGACCAGGATATATTTTATTTTTAGCGAATTTTCTTGCAAGGCTGCGAATAAGTTTCAATGCATTCTTTCTTTCGGTGGCAATTGTGAACTTTTCATTTATCGCTTTTTCCACTGTTTTCCACTCCTTAAATATCCACCCAGGTCTTGTGCTAAATACCGCGCCTTTCTCTTCCAATGCCACAAGTGCAGCTTGGCCTCTAGGATCTTCCACATCCTTAACTATAACCATCAATTCTGGGATAGATTTTTCTTTTCCATATAATCCCATAAATTCTTTTACCAGCATAACCTGTTTATATAAATCCTCTTTTTCTGTGACTATGTTTCCTTCTCTATCTTCATTGTATCTATCTAAAATATTTTTTGTCTCAACAAAATCAAATATAGGAGCTTCTTTTAAAATTACAGAAACTACTTTATCATCTTGCATATAAGTAATACCTGTTATAGCCTCCTCATTAAATTCCAGATGAGATTCTATGGAAGAAATTAAAGCAACTATCTTGGTTCCATCCTTTCTTTCTGCTATAGAAGCCTTTCCTTCATCGATCAACTTTTGAACTCTATCTTTAGACATTGCTTTTTCAGGATATAGAGAGGCGACTTCTTTAACTGTAGCAAGATAATTTAATGCTTCTTCTGATGTTAGGTATCTTGAAAGGTCATATTTTCTTAAAAATAACGCTTTTTGGGTCTCTTGTATGCGCTCATCATTCCTGCGACTATCCAGCCTCACCCTAAGATTTTCAGATAAATCATCAGAAAGCGCGTATGAAGAATTTGCAAGTAGAAAAGTTACGAGGATTATAAAACTTATCGTTTTCCCCATCTTCTTGCCCCCCCTTAATAATACTTTGTTAAGGTCTAACATAATAGAGTCAAAAAAATAGTCTTGCTTTATTCACAAAAGGCTATATTGGGTTGGTTTTATTCGTTTATAAGTTAAGTATACCACGGAAAACGGTTTCTTTCAAGAAAAATCTTAGAGGTATAGCGTAAGATTGGAAATAGTGCGTCTATAGCGTTACCACATCATTCTCGTTATAGAGCGAGAGGAATAGGAGCATATATTCCTTTAAATGGCGGGTCAGGAGGAAGTTTTGTCTTATGTGCTCGCGGCCGTTCTCGCCAAGTTTCTTAGCATAGTCAGGCGCGTTCAAGAGCTGTTTTATGGCAAATGCCGCGCCTTCTATAGTGTGGCATAAAAGTCCGCCGTATTTGTGCTTTATCTGTAGAGGTATGCCTCCTACAGCTGATGCAACAACTGGCTTACCTTTCCATAAGGCCTCTGAAACAGTAAGAGCAAAACCCTCTCTCAAGGACTTCTGAACAACCACATCTGCGACTCTCTGAAATACATTTATCTCATAAGGAATATCTTCGACAAGCAATGCGTGGATATCAGGATCATTTCCTTTTGCCTCAAGGACCTGCTTGTATATCTTATCTGTCTCAGGATCATCTGCTGCGCGATTCCCCACCAGAAGAAGCTGGCAATCTACGTATTTCTTTACCAGTTTATACGCCTCTATAACTCCCACAGGATCTTTGAGCGCGTCATATCGGGAGATCTGGCACACGATAGGCTTTGCCTGCGGGTCGATCTTGTATTTATTCAATACCGTATCTATTTCCTTCTGTGTGACCTCTCTATTCTTATCGCTAAAAGGGTCTATGGATGGTGATATTAAGATCTGTCGCGGTTTCATGGTGTGAGAAAAATGCGCGCTGGAAAATACCGCGGTATCATACTTATTAAAAAATCCTTCCAGGAAATGCCAGACATTTTTTTCTGGCTTTGAAACATCCACGTGACAACGCCATATCCATTTGCTATTTTTCATCTTAGGCTTTCTCTTGATCAATGCTATGGGCTGCGGGTCGTGTATGAACATGATGTCCCCATACAGATTCATCTCTCTTATATTCTGCGCGCTGATATCATTAAAGATATCCCACATCTTATTCGTAATCCTGGCTTCTTTTCCATGCAGGGCATTATGCATACTCTTTGTAACATCAAAAAAATCTGGAGAGCCCTTTATTACGTCCCACTGCGCGCTGACCTTGAGTTCCTGCATAAGAGGCGTGATCTTGGAGAGTATCTCAGCTACACCCCCGCCCATAGCAGTGGAATTGATATGCTGTATGGTCTTGCCCTTTAGATAGCCGGCAAGCATCCTTAGCTCATCTACAGTGCTTTTCCCAACTACCTCTTCGTATCTTTCAAGCATTGACATTTTTTAATCTCTCTTCCACTAGATCTATTATCTTCTTCCTTAAATCTTCCATTGTATATGTATACGGATCCAGGGACTGCAGTTTATACGCAAGTTCCTTCTCTCCTAAAGACGTGCCCAGCCAGAAAGAAAAATCATTCGTCTCTTTGTCCAGGCGAAGCCTAGCCTCAAACATGTGAAAATATATTGAATTAACCGTGATCTTCTCCAATATCTCCAAAAAATCCTTGAGGGTCTTTGCCACATATGGCGTGGTTATAATAAAACTGATGCTCTTTATAAAATGAAATCTCTTCTCAGGCGAGGCAAATCTCAGCTTTACACTAGGACATCCTTTTATGTGTTCGCTTATGATCCTTACTATCTCGTTCCTCAATAGTCTTATGGTATGGAACTGGATCGTGTCAATACTCGCGACCTTCTCTGCCAGCACATCTTCATTTAGGGCGCTCGCTATCCAATAGCTAAAATCATTCGGAGGTTCAGGGGAAAGACTTTCGTGCTGCTGCAGGAAATGATGGGTATGATAGTAAATAGATGAGCCAGGTACCTTTTTAATAAGATCCAAGAGCTCTGTTATATTAGAGGCCTTGAGACTCGTGAGGACTCTTAGATGAAGACGCGTAGAAAATCTGAAGCTCTTGTCATTATCTTTGCCCATATGAAATGAATTCTATCACAGATCAAGCATTCTTTCTATAAAAAGTTTCACTTCACTCGTGTTTTTTAAAAAATAATCCGCCTTGCTTTTTATTTTCCTGGGCCCCACGAATATGGATATGCCTTTGCCCTTAATGGCCTTAAATGCATCTTCATCAGTAACATCATCGCCTATATGTATAGGTAGCGCGCGTTTATATTTCTTAAGCAGGCATAGCACTGCCTTGCCCTTGTCCCATTCAATGCCAGGCCTTACCTCTAAAACCATCTTACCTGCTGAGCTTTTAAGTTTTCTTGAAAGGACATATGGAGCCACGATTCTACTAAATGCTCTTTTAACTAATATTCTCTTCGCAGGCTTTACGAGCCTGTAATGCACGCTCAGCGTACAGCCTTTGTCCTCCACTATTACACCTTTAATATCAGCCAATGCCTTGTTTAACTTTGAAGTTACCTGTTCCACCGCGTAGGTGGAATTAATTCCACCTACGCGGTGGAACAGGTTTGCTCCATCCTCTATCTCCAAGCCATGATTCCCAGCATATACAATACCCTTGATGCCAACCATTTTCTTTACATTTGCCAGAGACCTTCCGCTTATAATAGCGAGTTTAAATCTAGGGTCTTTCTTTAGTTTTTTTAAGGAGTTTCTTACTGCTGGAGAGATCTTTGCCAATTCTGGCGTTGCCACAATAGGTGTAAGCGTGCCATCATAATCAAAAAATAAAAATGTCAAAGGAGATTTTTGTATCTGAGGGGAAATCTTGGCCCAACTGCTAAAAAGATATTTCATGTCATTCTTTAAATTCAAATTTCAAGAGCTCTGAAAGAAGCTTACCTGCCCACTTATAGATATTGTTGTCTCTAACCTGTTTGCGCATCTTCTGCATACGAGACTTCGCGTCTTTTTTATTCATCTCGACAGCGACCTTTAATTTATCCGCGAAATCATCTGTATCATAAGGATTTATCATGATCGCATCGTGCAGTTCACGAAAAGAACCTGTGAATTTGCTCAACACCAGGACTCCTGATGAATCTGTGTGCGCAGAGACATACTCCTTTGCCACAAGATTCATGCCGTCGTGGAGCGGACTCACCACGCATATATTAGCAAGCTTATAAAATGCTATGACCTCTGGATATGTTATATAGCGCCTTACAAATACTATGGGCTGCCATCCTTCGTATGAATGCTTCCAGTTTATCTCCTCTACAAGCGCGTTTATCTCGTCATTGAGATTTTTATAAGCAGGGATGTGCATCCTGGAAAGCCTGCCCATCTGTATAAAAACAAATTTTCCTCTATATTCAGGATATTTTTCCACAAACCTGTCTACTGCACGCAATCTTTCTAATATTCCTTTTGTATAATCGATCCTGTCCAGGCCAAGCATGATAAAATCATAATTTAGCAGAAATTCCTCTTTGAGGTTCTGCATGTATTCTTCTACCTGGTCAGATTTTGAAAGTTCTTCTACATAGTCATGGTCCACGCCTATTGGAAAAGGCCTTATAATAGTCTCGTGCCCTCCTTTTATAATAGAAAATCTCTCACGATCCACTCTTGCTTCTATCTCTTTTTCCACAGTAGAGATAAAATTCTCACAGTGATATCTTAGATGGAACCCTAAAAGGTCGTTTGCCAAAAGTCCCTCCAGGATCTCTGTCTTCTTGGGGCAGATCCTGAATACCTCTGGATTCGGCCATGGGATATGCCAGAAGTGGGCAGTGATTATATTATTGCCGCCTGCCTCCTTTAAAAATTTCGGCAAAAGCGCCATGTGGTAATCCTGTATCCATACAAATGCTTTTCTATTGCCTATCTCCTTAAGTATTGCGTCTGCGAATTTCCTGTTGACCTTCTCGTACATGCGCCAGTCCGTTTCTTCAAACTTAGGCGGTGTATAAGATATATGCGAGAGAGGCCATAAGGCCTCGTTTGAAAAACCATAGTAATAACCGTCTTCCTCTTCTTTTGTCAACCATACACGAAGAAGTGTATACTTCGGGTCATCTGGCGGCACCTGGACTCTATTGTCTTTATCTACTGTCTTTTTATCAGCATCCCCGCTTCCATGCGCAACCCACAGGCCGCTACACGCCTTCATAACAGGGTCTAAGGCAGTTATTACGCCTCCTGCTGAACGCTGACAGATGATCTTCCCCTTTTTATGCGTGTGCATATAGGGCTCTCTATTAGACACGACTATCAATAAATAGTCGCCCAATTGTTTCTCTATGACTTTCTTGAGATCGTCCTTAGTCCACATAATAAAACCTCGTTTTTCGTTATTCGGTTGCGTAAATCGAATCGTTATTCGTTGATAGGTTGCGTTTTATTACGTCCAACGATTAACGATCAACGATCAACGTTTCGATCTACGCAACCGTACAGCGTATAACAATCTTGTATCTATCTTAATTTAAAACTTATATCTAAGAGGGTTCTTACTAAAAAGCTGCGTAAAAAAATGATCGCGAGAAAGGCTATTATCGGTGATATATCAATACCGATCCCTGCCCGCAAAGGAAGCATTTTTCTTATGGGATAAAGAATCGGCTCTGTGGTCTTGTATAAAAATTGGACTACGGAGTTAAGTGGATCCGGATTCACCCAGCTTATTATAGCGCGGATCAATATAAGCCAGTAAAGAACTGTCAACGCTATGTTCAATAGATTCGCCACTGCTGCGAGAAAATTTGAAAGAACAAACATTACTGTGCCTTCTCCTGTGCATAATTTATAGCGCGTATTGGATAAGGTATGTTAATGCCTTCTTTAGCATAGCGCTCGTGAAGCCTTTTTATAAACTCATGCTTGATCAGATAATTATCTACGAATTCCTTTGCGCGCAGAATAACCGTAAAATTTATACTAAAATCCGCGAATGTATGGTAGCGGATAAAAGGGTTAAACTCCGGCACCCCGCCCTGCACTATCTTCATTACGTCTTTACCCACCTCGCAAGTCACCTTTTCAACATGCTTCAGGTCTGAATCATAATGCACACCCACCTGCACCAGCACTGCCAGCTCCTTCTGTGGATAATAATAATTTATGATCTTCGAACTAACCAAGCTCTTATTAGGCATTACCACCACATTATTCGGCAGCATCCTTATCCAGCTCGAACGCCAGCCAATCTTTTCCACATAACCCTCTTCTCCTGAATCAAGCTTCACAAACTGGCCTACCTTTATCGGCTTATCAATAATGATCTGCATGCCCGCGAATAAATTCTCCAATGTCGGCTGTAAAGCCAATGCCACAGCCAAAGAACCAATGCCAAGTGAAGCCAGTATAGGCGTAATGGATACCCCAAAGCTATCCAGAAGTATCAAAACACCCAGCGCTATCACCACTATCCTTACAAACCCTCTTACAACCCCGCCAGATGTCTTTAATATATCCACCTTGTGCGAGTAATTATGTACGAAGTTATTGGTCAGCTTATCTAAAAATAGAATAATAGCGACTATCGTGGTCGCCTTAAATGCCAGTATCACATAGCGCGTCAGCTCAGAATTAGCGCTTATAGGAGAGATCCTTTGGATAATAAATACACCACTGGCAAATATCAATAATGTTAAAGGAAAGTTCAATGCGCCCAACAAGATATCATCCAGCTTAGAACGCGTGCGGCTACACAGCTTCTCCACCCGCTTAAATACCACCTTTTTAACAACTAAAAGTACGCTCACCCACACAAAATACACCACAGGTGCATATATGAAGGCAGGAATCCTTAAACCAAATAGAGTGATTTCTTTCATAATATATTCATAATAAACGAGTTGGGCGAATTTGTCAAGAAAAATCAGAAAACATCAAAAAACAGGCCTTTTGCGTAAGTCAATAAACAACACAAAAGGCCTTTAAACAATCTTTACATTGAACTATCTAGTACCTTGCTTCTTTTCTCTATGGTATCTAATATGCTAGGTCTTGCCTTCTCTAATATATCAGCTACTTCATCAAAATATGCCTTGAGCGCATGTCTTGTATCTTCATTGTTCTCATCAAATATAAGACTCATTGCCCAGCCAGGCTTATCCTTAGCAACTAATTTTCCATCTTCTAATTTCTGGCCGTCCTCTCGCTTAATATCATATCCAGAAAGTGCCAGGAGATTACCCAGCCAGTGCATCTTTAAATAATCAGATGAATACTTGACATTTGAGTTCTTAAATTGCTCAAGATGATTCATGCCGATTAAAGATGTAGTAAGACACTTCTGAGCAGCCTTAATCATGGCATGATATGCATGACCTGAGCCAGGAAGCTTGCCTACGTCAGCAAACTTTTTCAGGGTCTTTCTCCATAATACATCATCTCCATGATTCAATACATCCCGCATGGCCAAACCATCTTTAGTATAAGATGTCTCACCAGAGTGCGCCAATTCGCCATATTCAATATCCCCTTTCTTTAGAGCAATACTGTGGATAGCTGCAGATACATGGGCTGGATCAAATATATTTAGAGCCCTGCCTGTTTTGGCAGAAAGAGCTTCGAGTTCATTTATCAATTCCTCTTCTGTAAACAATCCCCTCTGTACCATAGCATGCCAATTCAAGGTAATCTCATCTTTTGTAGCTGCATAGCGGCTTTCTGTTATAGCCTTAATTGTCCTTGTAAAATTAGCCTTCTTAAGCCTCATCCAGTCCACAATCTTTTTATAAAACTCTACTGGTGGCTGGTCTACTGCGCATATATTCCACTGCTCTGCAACGCCGAATACTGACCAGTGAACTACACTCATTATCCTGGCTAAAAGCACCTTATCATCAAGCTGTTGTGCTGCCTCATCATCATCAAAGTCTAAGACCATAACTGAATATCCAGCCTTCTTTAGCTGATCTATCTTTTTCTCAGAAACATTCGTCAATCCTTTGACTCGTATAACCAAAAATGCCTTGTCATTCTTACCAGTGACAACAGGCTCGCAGTTTTTGAGGTCTAAATCATCATTCATCACTATCTTTAATAAATGGTCCCTGTCTTTACCCAAAGACTCTTCAAAATCCTGCTTAATCCAGAGCGCTCCATCTTCCCACGCGCCTTTTGAAGTATCGCCCTGCCATTCTTTGGGTATGGTAGTTACTATCTTGTTAATGCCTTGCTTCTCATTCATCACCATCCATGCGGAAACCGGCATGGATTTTCCAAGAACTTCCTCTTCTTTAATATTAGCTGCGCTAACCCATTTTTGTAAGTCAATACCTGCCAGGGCTAAGGGCAAAAGCATACCATTAGTATAAGGCCCGTCATGCCTGCCTGATGTAGTAGCATTGCCTTTTAAATTAGGCATGCTTGCATCAGCTTGATCAGGCTGGTGCACGATCCTTTGGCAACCTTCTAAAGCTTTATCCACATATGAATTATCAATAGTAATCTTGTAAAAATGATCCTCTAGTTTAAGTCCATATTCTGCAAAGATTGGCTTTAAGGCATTATCTGCATTATACACAGGCTCATAAGATGTCATACCTAAGGCCTGAGCAACAACCACGGTCTTTTTTAAACCCCTTTTCAAGGCTATCTCATAATCCAAGTCTAACTCACCTGATTTTTCTCTCTCTTGCTCAACTATTTTGTCGTATATAAACTGCAATGTCTCAGAATCCACATTGTCCACTCCGAAAAATATAAGCTTCTTTCCATTAACCCCCTCAATAGCTTTAGTAGCAATAGCGGCATTCTTATCCTCTATAGACCCGCCCATGCCTGGCCAGATAACATATTCTACATCTGTTTCGTAGGCATCGTTTAAGCGTTTGTTTATACCCTTTGCTGTCTTCTGGGTCCTCTCTATTAGCTTAGGGCCCAGCTCAGGATCATTAAGCGCCTTTCCTAAATAAAATGCGCCAAGATTTATCTTATTCACCTTACCTGGCTCAGAACTAGGCTCGCAAAACACCTCGATAAGCGGATGGTCTCCAATATTTAACTTTTCCGGATCCTGCGACGTCTTATTCTTCTCATCCCAGAACAAAGGATTCCAAATCCCTTCTTTTAAGGCATCATAAATCTTCTTCGCAAGCGTCCTGATGTTTTTCTTTGTAGGGAGAATTGGCGCTTCTTCCTTCACAGGCGTCATCCTAGTTATGTCCCGCTTGCGAGCTGTTACCTTTTCAGGACCATCGGGTAACTGCAATCCTAACTCTTCAAAACCATTTATCTTTATCCCTTCCATGCTAACCTCGAAAGGCACATAGCCCTTTAAATTTCCTGTACCATGAATAATTTTTTTTGCTTCTACTTCTGTCAAAAGGTCTATCCCCATCGCTTTTAGGATATCTATAGCAGCTTGTTTTGTTTCTTCTGTTATCACTCCTATATTAGATGAGGGTCCTCCTGCACCTAAAGGCTGCGCTGCTATATGCGCCTCGTTTAGTTTCTGAACTGCACTATGTATGGGTTCCATTGTGTAAAGACTCATCTCTCTAAGTTTCTCGCCACCTATTCTGTCGTATAATTCTTTAACTAACCCATATTTGTCTTTATGTTTTTCTTCAAAAGCCAGTTCTGCAAATTTAGACGCATAACCAGGCAACCCTGTTTTGCCTTCATGCGCATCAATTGCATTCCTTATCCAAATCCTGCAAAGCTCATCCCGTATCCAGACATATCTTAATACACCATCGATTAACGTATGCCAATCTCCCTCTTTGTATGCCTGGGCATTTCGTGCTGTTATGGCTTTGAATTCCCCGAGTAAGTCTATTCCCTCTTTAATTCTAAAGCGTATAAAATCTGTCCACATCTCATTAATCAACGCTGCTGTCCTATCGTCATCCGCTTCTCCATCTGTATACCCCTTGCCTGCCTGGACTAAAAGAAAGCGGTCTTCTATCTCTTTTATTTTTTCTTCAGTGGTCGCTAATGGTATTGCTAATGCCCCGTAAGTATTAACAAGTTCTCCTTTTTCGTTTTTCTGTCCAGATCTCCATACTTGCTGGTGTATTCCGCCTGTTAAAAAACAAAGATGACCCTGGCCGCCTGTCAGACCTCTAAATACATCATTCTCGAGTTTTACTGCTAAGGCAAAGATATCTGCTTGGCTGAGGTTTGCTCCGCTTAATATACTTGCAGCTGTTATGACTGACATGCTAAAACCATTTGAAGATTCCATGCCTCCTGCCAATGCCATTGCAGGAACAGGAGGACATGTTATCCTTATGCCTTTTAATCCACAGAGATTAGCAAATACAAAAGCTGGCAAAAATCTCATATGTGCTGTACCGTTTTCATCGAGTGCTACATTTCCTTTCACTACGAGAGGTTCGTCTTCTGGGATTCCATAATCAGGAGCAACATATTCTATAGCATCCGGATCATCTGCTGCTTCGATTTTTATAGTTATGCCCATCTTGCTTGCTATAGCAACTGTTGATGGAAATTCCTCTATTTTTTTAGCTTCAATTTCAGTGTACTCGTCTTGGAACTCAGGTAGATCCAGGCTTGAACCGCCTATTACATCTGATCCCCTTAACTGTCCAGATACAGATGTTTCGATGTCGTTTTTCTTTGCTTCTAATAATTTATTTCTTGCTTCCTCAGCGCTTACACTAGGATTAACCCATTTTTTTAACTGCTTTTCGCTCACGCGTTTACGTAATCCAAAATTTATCTTTGGGTCAAACAAATATCCTTCCACCAGCACTGCGTCTCTTACTGCTTTTCTTACCTGCGTCAGGGTCTCCTCACCTGCTCTATCCAATGTGCCTCTCTGAAGCCCCTTGCCTATTACCTTTTCTGCTGCCACTTGCATGTCTTTTAAGTCTTCATGGGTAAGACCATCAAATTCAGGTGTAAATGCAGTTGTGCCGTCTTTTCTTCGTTCGATAATCCCTAACCGCTCACCGAGTCTAAATTCAGCATCAATTGTATAATCTGAAAATGGTTCTCCTGATTTTCTATCCCTTCCTGCCTCTTTCCTCACCTGTTTTAGATTACTGGTATTGCATACACCTACTTGATCTATAAGCGTATCCAATAGACCATAGAAAGCCCCTTCGGTCTTGGGTTTAGCGTCTAAACTAAACGCAAGACCAGCGAGTGGTTCAGCACTTATTATATTTGCAAGCATTTTCCTGAGTGCTCCCTTGGCCTTTAAAGGATTATCTGGCCACCAACCTTTATCCATAATTCTTTTTATGCCCTTATAACCTTTTGCAACCAAAAACTTGTAATGTTCTGGTTTATTTAATTTAAGCAATTTAAAGAAATCGTCTATTTTGTAGGAGTGCAAAGATTGATAAACCATGATATCATACATAGGTATGCCAACATCCCATAGATATCTTACATGTTCATCAATAACCCATTCTGGATCATCTGTTTCCTTATTCTTGTGCATTATCTCCTCTAATATCCTTTCAAAAATAACACGTGACAATGTATCAGTATAGTTCGCTTTCATATGTTTATAATACTTCTCGTCGTCCTTATTAGTAAGGCCTTCTCCTAGTATGTAACGCTCATATAAATGATGAATCCCCTCGTCAATTGCTATATAAACTGTCTTATTTTTCTCGTCATAATATCTCCTTGCTTGAGCCTTAAGAACACCTGACTTAACTGAAATAAATTTTATTTCTTTGGCACCCAAATTCCATTCCTTGCGAAAGTTTTTAGCAAAGATATCTAGAGCCAACTCTTGGGTCGGCAGTAATCTTCCAAAAAATCCATTAAAAATATCTACTACAAACCGCTCTAATTTATCTTCATGTGATGGCAAATCGGTAGTAATTAGATCACGTGGCTTCGCATCATCTATAGCAATACCTTCTAAAAAATCTTTCATATTTGCTGTTTCCTCAATCTTATTCTCCTTACTCAATACCTCTCTTAAGGTCGGCCCTGGCATGACTACGCCCATTATAAAGCTCTCGCCTTCTTTGGCAGCCTTGCTAGTCTGTTCTACCATACCAGGATTTCCCTGTAAGGCAGGCCGCAATGAGTTGGAACTGGGGATTGCATATGCTGTATTAGTTAATAGGAAGGTTATGATGGTAAGCGTAGAGATGATTCTATTACATAGATTGCTCTTCATATAAATTCTCCTTTTGTTAAGCAGATTTTAAATATATTTATAATATACCACGAAAACGCTTTCTCGTCAATCAAAAAATTATACCCTTTTTGAAGCTTTGCTTATTATAAGAACGAACTCTCCGCGGGGTAAATGGGAGGTAAAATGCTGAATTGCGCTGGAGGCTTTAAGGCGTAGGGTCTCTTCAAAAACTTTTGTCAGCTCTCGACTTACAACAATCTCTCTATCCCCTAATATATCTAATATATCCTCTAAACACTTTAAAACCCTGTGCGGAGATTCATAGAGGATAATGGTTCTTGCTTCATTTTTTAACGCGCCTAGCTGTTTTCTGCGCCTTGCCTTCTTATTAGACAAAAACCCCTGGAATGCGAAGCTATCAGTAGGCATGCCTGATGAGACCAGGGCTGCTATAAGTGCACATGGCCCAGGCAAAGCTATTATAGGTATATCATTATCTATAGCTAGTCTTATAATCTTATATCCAGGGTCGCTTATCCCAGGCGTGCCACTGTCAGAGACAATGGCAATGTTCTTATCTTCCTTGAGTAATCTTATAAGATAGTCACCTTTTTTAACCTGATTGTGCTCGAAGTAACTTGTGGTGGGCTTGTCGATACTATAATGGGAGAGCAGTTTTCTTGTATGCCTTGTATCCTCGCACGCAATAAGATCCACTTCTTTAAGCGTATCTATGGCGCGTAACGTTATGTCTCTGAGATTACCTATAGGTGTAGCAACTATATAAAGTTTTCCTGGCATGATTATTCTACTGTAACGCTCTTAGCGAGATTCCTTGGTTGGTCTACGTCGCAACCTCTTTTAACCGCAATATAATATGCCAAGAGCTGTAATGGCAGGACTGTAACTATGGGTGAAAATAGCTCATCTGTCTTAGGCACGTATATAACCTCTTTTGTTAATCGCTTTATCTCACTATCCCCCTCAGTGGCCACTATGATTACCTTGCCTTTTCTTGCGCAGATCTCCTGTATATTAGAAACCATTTTCTCATATATAGACGAATCAGGCGCAATACAGACTACAGCTCTATATTCATCTATCAATGCAATCGGCCCATGCTTCATCTCTCCTGCTGCATAGCCCTCTGCTGGGATATAGGAAATCTCTTTAAGTTTCAATGCGCCTTCGAGCGCAGTTGGAAAATTCAAATTCCTTCCAAGATACAAGAACGAGCCATAATGCAGGTGTTTTCCTGCAAGCTTCTTGATATAGTTTTTGTTTTCGAGAACCTTTTCTAATATCCTTGGTAGCGCCTTAAATTCCTTTATTAAAAATCTCTTAACCCTTTTTCTCAGTAAGGCCCTTTTCTCAGCAAGATAAAACGAAAGTAGATAAAGTATTGCAAGCTGCGCTGTGTATGCCTTTGTAGATGCAACACCTATCTCTGGCCCAGCATAAGTATAAAGGACCCCGTCTGATACTCTAGTAAGGCTTGAACCTACGACATTGCAAATAGATAAAATCTTCGCACCCTTCTTTTTTGCCTCTTTTATAGCAGCCAGAGTATCTGCTGTCTCACCTGACTGACTTATGGCTATAACGAGTGTATTTTTATCTACGATAAACCGTCTATACCTAAACTCAGAAGATAGATCGACTGTTACTGGAATCCTGGTGAATCTTTCTATGAGGTATTTTCCAACCATGCCTGCATGATATGCAGTGCCGCAGGCAAGGATTATAATATTTGATATCTTTTTTATCTGCATATCAGAAAGATTGATTCCATCAAGCACTATTTCACTCGCACCCTTTATTCGCGAAGATATTATCTGCTTTAAGACCTTGGGCTGCTCATGTATCTCCTTCAGCATGAAATGCGAAAAGCCTGATTTCTGTGCGCTTGAGACGCTCCATTTAATCGTATCGATCTGCTTTTTCTTCTTTTTGCCGCTTGCGTCTAAGATCTTTACTTTATTCTGCGATAGACTTACTATTTCACCATCGTCAATATATATGACCCTTTTTGTATGCCGTAATATTGCCGGCACATCTGAGGCAATAAAATTCTCTCCCCTGCCTACACCGACGATAAGAGGGCTTTCCCTCCTTGCTCCAATTAACTTATCCGGCTCATTGCTGCAGACGACTCCCAGAGCAAAAGAACCCTTTAAATATTTCACTGCCTTTAATACTGCCTTTTCTAAATCCCCTCTATAGTATTCCTCTATTAAGTGCGCTATCACTTCGCTATCTGTCTCTGACTTAAATCTGTGACCTTCTCTAATAAGAGTCTCTTTTAACTCGTGAAAATTCTCTATTATGCCGTTGTGAACCACTGCAATATCTCCAGTACAGTCTGTATGAGGGTGCGCATTTACATTTGTTGGCGCGCCATGCGTAGCCCAGCGCGTATGTCCTATACCTATTCTGCTGTGCCCCAATTTCTTGATAATCTGCACAAGGTCTTTCATCTTGCCAGACCGCTTGGCGATCTTTACAGTCCCTTGCCCCACTATACACACGCCTGCAGAATCATACCCACGGTACTCAAGCTGCTTCAACCCCTCTATAAGAATCGGCAACGCATCCTTCTTACCTATATACCCAACTATCCCGCACATATGTCCTCCGGTATCCCGATATCAACCACTATAACTTCACCCGTATGCTCTGGACCTTTATTGATATAAAATCCCTTTTTAGGAAATTGCATTGTTACTGTCTTAGTTGCCCTTATTGCCTCACCTAAAACTTCGCCAGTATCTGCGTTCAGGCCTGACGGAACGTCTATTGAAAGAATCGGTATATTTCTTTTATTCAAATCTGCGATGATCGATCTAGCTGGCTCCCTAACTTCACCCTTCAAACCTATCCCAAATATAGCATCTATAAGTAACTGAGGTCGGACCTCGAACACTTGATGTTCGAGGTCCGACCTCGGCACTATCTCTTCTACAGCAACACCGATCTTCATCAACTTATCCAAATTTATCTTTGGATCATTCTTTATGCTGGATATTTTACCTATTATATATACCTGAACCTCTGCTCCCTTATTGGCCAAATGCCTCGCAGCTACAAGCCCGTCCCCTCCATTATTGCCTGTGCCACAGAATATTGCAACCCTTTTTGCAGAAACCTCCTCTGCCACCTTGCGGCCTGCATTTTCCATGAGCACAATTGAGGCAATACCAATCTCCTCTATTGTCTTGCGGTCCATTTCCTGCATCTCTTTCACGCTGACTCTCCGCATAGGCCCATGTATTATAACACCCCTCACTTTATAGGGCAAGGTTGAACCTTTAATGGGGATATGATACACTTATAGACAATGAACCTTAAAAGAAAGCTCTATCTAAGCGCATTTGTGCTGGGCCTGACCTCGATGGTAGGCCAGATCATTATTATAAGGGAGCTTATTGTAGTATCCTATGGGAATGAGCTTTCGCTTGGCATCATACTTGCGAGCTGGCTATTCTGGGTATCTATCGGGAGTCTGGTATTTGGACGGCTCGTTGATAAAATCAAATTTAAAGAAACGCTGCTCTCTATCATTCAGCTGGCAACATCTATCGCCTTACCACTACATATATTCCTCATAAGAAATATAAAATCCCTGCTACACATATCTCCGGGAGAGGTAATGGGATTTTCTTCTATATTTATCTCTTCTTTTCTATCTCTTAGCGCAATATGTGTACTCTTGGGATTTACATTTACGCTAATATCAAAACTCGCTGCTACGAATTCTAAAGTTCCGTCTAAAGAAATAGGAAAGATCTATCTCTTAGAAGGTCTCGGCGCATCTATCGGAGGCATAGTATATAGTTTTTTCCTGATAACAACTCTCTCGCCGCTACAGAATATATTAATAGTCAGTTCTTGTAATCTAGTCGCCTCCATCTTTTTCAACAGAAATATCCTGCAGCTTGCATATCTGATCATACTCTCTGTGGCATTTGTACTTAACTGGCCATCACATTTGGATAGATTTGCCAGATCCATGCAGTTCAGGCCCTTTAAAATGGTTGAGAGCGTTGATTCTATATATGGAAATATCAGCGTCACTAAAACAGGTAAAGAGTATAGTTTCTTTGAGAATGGGCTTTTGATGTTTACCAGCGGTGATACGCTTACGAGCGAAGAAGCTGTGCATTATGCAATGCTCGAGCATCCGTCTCCGAAAAACATACTCCTTATAGGAGGAGGTATAGGCGGACCTTTACAGCAAATCCTCAAACACCGCGTGGATAATGTAGACTATGTAGAATTGGATCCCCTGATTATTGAGGTGGCTGAAAAATATCTCGCACCTGTAAAGGATAAGCGCGTCAACATACATCATATCGACGGCAGGCTGTTTGTGAAGCAACAACTGAGGGACAAGGGACAAGGGACAAGGGACAAGGGTTATGACATAGTAATAATAAACCTCCCGGATCCATATACAGCTATGTTAAATAGGTTCTACTCTGTCGAGTTCTTCGGGGAGGTAAAAGAAATCCTCTCAGACGGCGGGCTTCTCTCATTCTCCCTGACTTCCTCTGAAAATTACATAAACCGCGAGAATGCAAGATATCTTGGCTGTATCTATAATACCCTCCAAAAAGAATTTAAAGACACAAAGGTCTTTCCAGGAGATAGCGTTGTGTTTCTCGCGTCAAACAAAACAGGTTCTCTTACGTACGACGCTAATATCCTTCTCCAAAGATTAAAAGAAAGACGGATAAAAACTCAATTTGTAAGAGAATATTACCTGCCTTTTAAACTCGCGCCCCTTAGGATCAAATATGTTGAAAATACTCTGCAGGAATTTGGCAGTAAAAAGATAAATCAGGACCTCAGGCCAATAGGATACTTCTACCACATACTATTATGGATGACGCTTTTTTCTGCAGGAAGGAGCATGCTACCGCATATTGGACTGATCAACATCTATCTCTTTAGCGGGATAGCTTTCGCGCTCTTTCTCATTGCTCTCTTAATACAAAAACTAAAAAGGTCTTCTTTCAAAGTGCCAGTGGTATTATCCGTCGGCACTACTGGCATGAGTGAAATAGCCTTTCAGATAATCGTGATATTGGCATTTCAATCTCTATACGGCTATGTGTACTATAAGATAGGTGTAATTCTCACTTCATTTATGATAGGTCTAGTCTTGGGTAGCTTTTATATCAACAAATATCTTGGCCGCATTAAAAATGAAAGGACATTATATCTAAAGATCCAGGCGCTTATATGCGTCTACCCTTTGATCCTTCCTTTGATATTTACAAAACCTATTCCTGAGATAAGCTTCGCGATGCTGCCAATAGTAGCTGGATTTTTAGGCGGGGTGCAATTTCCGTTGGCAAACAAGATCTGCCTGAAGAGCGCCAAAGATGTGGGAAAAACTACAGGCGGTCTTTATGGGATCGATCTCTTGGGTGCTTGTATTGGTGGATTACTGGTAGGTTTATTACTGGTCCCGATACTAGGCATCATCCAGACCTGCATATTTCTATTTATTATCAATACACTTGTCTTAATACTGCTTTGTAATTCCCGCCCGTCTTGATTTTTCAAAAAAATATGCTATACTTTAATTAGTGAATAAACCATGGTGAAAGGAGGCGCGGAGTTAGCGCAAGCACAAAGGTTTATAGCCTATAAAAAAGACCCTTATTGAAGGGTCTTTTTTATTTCACATCCTCTTCGCCAAAGACCTCCGCTGAATAGATATAGATCTCTGTAGAGCTATCCTTCCACGCGGTTACGCTCAGGCCTGCTTTTTGGCAGGTGTGCTGAAGAAAAGTGTCTCTATCCCAACCATATTCTGTTGCGACCTGTGGTAATAAAATTCCTGAATAAAATCCTTGCTTCATATACAGGCCATGCTTACCGACCTCTATCTCGTTTACATCATCTATTCGTTTTAGAGGTGTAAGCGCTGATATCTCTATTTCCATATCTTTCAGCTCATCCTCATTCATCGGACTAAACCTTGGATCTTTTATTGCAGCTGAGCGCGCAACATCTTTGACAGTCTCATGGAGAGGCTTTACTGCGATTATATAGCCTATACAGCCACGAAGCTGGCCGTGTTTTTTTATTGTCACAAACGCCCCGCAGTTTTCTTTGAGCCGCTCTTCTGTAACTTCAGGATAAAATCCTTTTTTCCCAGTTACAGACTCTATGATAGATGCCTTAGCGATCTCCATGAGTTTTCTCTTTTCTTCTTTATTTAAATATTCATCCTTCATGAGCATCTCCCCCCTTTCAGGGACGTATATAACAATGCTTGAATAACCCACTACCCTTGATTTATCTCCTGTAACATCTCCGGAATTTGCGTATTTCAAAATCTTTGCCTTTGCATTATGTCTATTCGCAAGCATTATGGTAGCGAGCACTGCAATAGGCGCGTCTATCTCAGTGTCGCCATTCTTTAGCTGCTCCAATAACCCTTCTGCATCTAATTTTTCAATAGCAGAGATGCCACTTTTATCAAGCTGTACTGCCTTTTCATAAGCATAATAATGAGACAGATCCACACTTATCACTAAAAGCGTATCGCGATCCATCGTGTCATAAAGCGCGTCACTTAAAATGCGCGCGTCACTAAATAGAGGCGTGCCCATGGTAATAGGCACTATCGTAAAGTCCTTGTATATCCTCTGTAGAAATGGAAGCTCTACTTCAATGGCATGCTCTTTCTGGTGCGCCTCAGGATAGAATTTAAATCTATCGCTCTTTTTCATGATCTTTCCAGCAAGCTCTTCGTCTATCTTGATGCGACCAAGAGGAGTCTCGAAAAAACCTTTGTTATAAATAGAAATGCCCTCAAACCCTACATAATGACTGGGTGAGATGATTATTATTTTCTTAAAATCTGTACCTTGCAGCTGCTTAAATCCATGCGCAGCGACCTGACCAGAATATCTATAGCCTGCGTGCGGCACAATGACTGCCAGAAACCTTGCATCAAGATCTACCTTTTTAACATTATCCAAAAACCCATCCACTGCCTCTAACAGCTCACTTTTATCCCCAGGATAAAACGCGCCTGCAACAGCTGCTTTTCGCACCTCTTCAGAAGAAGAGTTGCTGCATGAAAATAAAAATACAAGAAGAATTAGAATCGCTATTTTTCTCATGATTAACCTGCCAAATTCTTATAATACCGCGCCTCTTTATGTTTACGAGGAATGATCTTCAATAAAGGCGCGATCAAAACTCCCAAAATCCCCAAAACCCCTGTCTTCAAAAACTCCTTCCGAGTAATCTTTTTCCCAAACATCTTCCCCTCCTTTACCTCTTCCACCTACCAGTAGGCCAGGTTTAAACCTGGCCTACATGGGAGGAAATAAGCCTACATTAAGTTATTTCCATCTACCAGGTATTTGGTGGCTGCAAAATTTGCATTTGCCTTGTTCTGTAACATTATACTCTAAGATCATATAGCCGCGCCTGCCGATTACTGTATTTTTGCACATAGGGCAATACGTATTATTGCCGTCGTGGCCTGGCACATTACCTACGTAGACATAGTGGATACCTTTTGACATTGCAATGTCTCTTGCCAGCGTCAAAACCTCTTCTGGCGTGGGCGGAAGATTCTTGAGCTGATACATTGGCCAGAACCTGGAAAAATGTAACGGCACCTCTGGCCCCACATTATCTACTATCCACTCGCAAAGCTTGGAAAAATCCTCTCTCGTATCATTATAAGTCGGCACTATAAGATTCGTAAGCTCTACCCATACGCCAGAACGTTTCATTGTAACTATTGTATCCAACACTGGCTGAAGCGTACCATTACACACTGTGTTATAGAATTTCTCTGTCATGCCTTTTAGATCAATGTTCGCAGCATCCACAAATGTAGTGGCCTCTTTTAATGGCTCTGGATTTATATAACCTGCTGTGACCCAAACATTCAAGAGTCCGTTTTTATGAGCGAGCCTAGCGCTATCAGCGGCATATTCAAAGAATGTAATCGGCTCAGAGTATGTATACGCTATTGTACTGCACTTTGCGGCAATAGCCTGCGCCACCATTTCTTCTGGAGGAAGGTCCATATTCCGGGTATTCTCAGGCTCTCTCTGCGATATCTCCCAGTTCTGACAGTACATGCAATGCAGATTGCATCCTGCTGTTGCTATAGAAAATGACTTTGTGCTGGGCAAATAATGAAAAAGCGGCTTTTTCTCAATCGGATCCACATGCACTGCGCATGGCTTACCATAGACAAGCGTCTGTAGCTTTCCGTCTATATTCATACGAGAACGGCAGTCACCCCTGGCGCCATTACCTAAGATACATCTTCTAGGACATAATAAACACTGGACATTACTCATCTATCACACTGTAATAACTTGCTTCTCTGGTTTCTAGATTAGATTTGGCTGGTTCTGTCGTCTTGCTCATTTTCCCCAGACTATAAATAGTGATTATTACTATAATAATCGCCAGCGCTATAAAAAATCTACGCATTTTTCTTTCTCCTCATATAAAGAGCGACCGCTATTATAAAAACTACGCCACTTATAACCTGCGCTATCTTGATATCAGTTCCCCAAATATAAAGGCTATCCGCTCGTAGACTCGAGACTACTATCCTTATAGAATTATATATCATCAGATACAATAAAAAAAGCCCGCCAGAAAATATTATCTTCTTTCTCGCTATCCACAGGCCAAAAAATCCAATCAAATTCAAAACCATTTCATAAGCTTGAGTTGAATGAACCCTTGAAGCATCTATTGGAATGCCATAACAACATCCATTTAAAAGACAGCCGATCCTGCCAATTGCCTGGCCCAGAAGAAGTGACGGCGCTACTAAATCAGCCAATCCCCAAAAAGAAATCCCACGGCGCTTCGCAAATAAAATACACGCGATTATTCCACCCAATATCCCACCATGTATGGCAAGCCCTCCCTGCCATATCCTGAATATAGACAGTGGCTCTTCTATAAAAACTCGCGGGCTAAAAAATAAAAGATAATAAAGACGAGCGCCTATTAATGCGCCGATGATGAGATAAAAAGAAAGATCGTAAATTAAATCTTTCTTGAAATTTTTTCTAACTGCCTCGATCCTGGCAAGATAAATACCAAAAACAAAAGCTATGGCAATCATCATGCCATAGCTATAAATTGTTATTGGGCCAAATTTGGCTATTATGGGGTGCATCTTGTCATTTTATCTGTAGATCCAGCTTACCTGTTCTCTGCTTTGCAAGATCCCAGCTATACTCGTAAAGATGAAGGCCTTTGCTTGAGGCTATCATCTCGCCATTCTCAACGCCTATCTCTTCTGCCATGTATTGTTTTACCAGCTCTAGCCCGCCAAGATTCGATGGAAACCCTCCCCACAGATCCCAAGACCTGAAATACGGAAAGAAATGTAATTTCCCATACCGGATCCTAGTATCTATAAGTCTCAAGCACGGCGGATCATTGAGTTTTATATCAGATGGCATGCCTATTTCCATTACTGCCTGATTCGTGCCATGGCCCTGCGTCTTATACATCTTTATCACTTCTTCAACCTGATTTACCTCAAGCGGCATCTCTTTAACTATTTCTTTTTCCTTGAATCTGACCTTCGCGTCTACTAATCTTTCCCCATAAGTATAATCTTCTGTCTCTGTTTTCTGGCCAGTCAATAAATAAGACAGGTACCCATTTATATATTCCATACTGGTCGGCGCTGGTATGCTAGCGCCCTCTGGCATTATAGGAATGATCTGATGAGAAGGATTTTTTATGCGGATAGTAACAAAATCAAACTCAAGCCTCTTCTGCCCCTCGTAGCTTCCCCTTGTTATCTTATACACATGGCCATTGTCCAAGATCTCAGACAAACACCTGAACCACGCGTCATCCAGATCAAAGGCTTCAATATGAACAGGATTAAGCTCATTTTTGGACATTACTTTAATCTCCAGTGCTTTTTTAATTCGTCGTTAATATTTTTGACCTTATGACCCTCTAATTCTTTTTCCTCTATTTTACTCTTTGATTTTCTCTTCTTCAACATAATTATATTCTTTAATTCACTTATAGAAATCGCGTCACTACCATAGACCCTTGCGTGATTCCTGACAAAATTATCATCAGACGCGACACTTATCTGGTTGCTGTTAGACGCGGCCCTTAGCATATCCACAATAACGTTATCCGCATCCTTATCATAAGTCCCATACACTACCTCGATGTTCCCATATGCCTCTTGCCTCACGCCAAGCTCTTTATCCTTGCTGTCAAATACAATAGATACTTTATCAAACATGCGCTTCTTAGACATAAAATCCAAAAGTATTCTAATAAAATGCAAGCGGCTTGCCTCAAGGCTGATATCCTTCTTAGCCTCAAGCTCTTTGATCTTATTTATCGCGTTATATCCATCTATGATTAAATGCTTCGACACTCTATCCCTGCCTTTTTTAATAACGCTGTGGTCACGCCATCCCCGTCAACTACCTTTTTATCAAAACTCCCATCATAGATCTTCCCAACCCCGCACGACGGGCTTCTTGATTTAAGAATCGCTTCTTTCACATCATACTTTTTCGCGATCTCCAGTGCTACAAAAGCACCTTTAATAAACTGTTCTGTTACATCCAGGCCATTTTCATCAAAGGCCTTTGCCTTGCCCTCTAAAACATCCTTGCCTGTGCCGTCTTTGATCTCTGCCTTTGTTCGGGGGATGCTTCTCCCCCCAAGTACTTCAGGACACATAGCAATACATTCCAGATCCTTTACTCTTGGATTAAGTCTACTTTCCCCGTCATATGCACACTTCTCACCTGCCAAACATGCACTAACTAAAATCATAACTTAAACTCCTTTAGTAATCTTTCAAACGCCCCATTCCCATCAAATACAATTCCCTTTATGCCAAGCTTTGCTGCCGCATCAACTAAATCCTTTCTATCGTCGATATAAAACGCCTTTGATGCCTCTATTTTGGCAAAATCTAGGGCAGTCTTATAAATCTCAGGTGCTGGTTTTCTATAACCCACCTCGTAAGAAAGTATCAGTTTATCAAACTCGTTAAAAATCGGCATCTTGGGTTTAAGAAACTCGAAATGCGACTCATTTAGATTCGACATCATGATGAGCTTATATTGTGCTTTTACGCTCCTTAAAAACTCATGCATTTTCTTATTAAGCTCTACCTCAAAAAATATATCCTGCCATATCGGCATAAACTCATCTTGTCCTATGCTTAACTCAAGCGTATCCTTAACCCTACGAAAAAACTCATCCGTAGAAATCTTACCTTCTTCATAAGCCTCAGTCAGGCCTGAATCAAAGAAAAGATCATAGATCTCCTCTTCCCCCTTAGGCGTACACTCCAAAATCTTCCTCACAGCAATCCTGTGATCAAAATTCACCAGCACATTCCCAAGATCACAGATTATAGCACTGTATTTATTATTCTTCATAGGTAATTAGTATAAACAGTTTAGTCCTTATAATCAAGAAACTTTACATTTAAAGCAAGACCTCAAATGTAAAGTTATTTTATCACATCCAGGACCTCCCCCGTACCACTTCGGGTACGGGGCATGCTGGCGGGCATCGAGCCTATTAACCGTGGCGAAAACAGGCCCAAGCCGCCAGTAGGATCCGTGGATTTATTAAATATCCGTTAATCTCTTGCGTTTTCTTAAAAAACTAGATTCACTATAACCTAATTTTTGTTCTGCCTTTTTAATATTACCTCTTGTTTCAGCTAATGTATTTTTTATCAGTTCGTTTTCTTTCCCTTCAAAATAATCTTTGATATCCTTCTCTCCTTTTAAAAATCTCCACAATGGGCCTTCGTTAAGATTCGTCAATTTAGATAGCTTTTTGGAGTTACCTCCTGACTTATCGATTAATGATTTCCATTTTTTTATTTTTCTTTTCTTTATCTCTTGTTGTAACTCGAGTCTTTTTATCTTGCGCCTAAATGTAACCAAGTCAAGATTCATTAATTTAGCCGTCCTCCCGTACATATATAACCCTTCGTCAAGTTTTTTAAGCAAACTATCTATTTCGATACGCTTTTGATTAACTGTGATCAGTGGCCATATATTATTTCTCTTAATAATCTCATAAAAACCCGATTTCTCAAACCCAGACAATTCTATTGCTTTTAATGGCTCCCATTCTGCCTTTCTCAACCAATAAATCGCAGCTGCCTTCTTCCCAAACAATGCCTTTGCCTCTATTGCGTTCTCAAGGAGCTCTGCATGCCAAACCGCCTTATCATCAGTGGCTTGAAAGATGTGCTGCTTTATATCATCTAAATATTGATCCATATAATCATTGTAACTATAGGCGAATAATGTTCTCAATGTGTATATATTTTTGATCTTACCCCCTGGTTTTGTGTTTGTATAGTCGAGTTCTTTGATAAGCCTGCCCACTAGCTCCTCTTCTGATAACGTGTCTATATTATTGATGTTTAATAATGCGCTTTCTTTCTTAAACACATCTATTTTATTTTGATTTGCAACCAAACCACCCCGCAGGATTGACAGCTTAGTATCCATTTGATCTATTATGTCACTAAAAATAACTGGCCTCTCCTTGCAATACCAATTCTTTCTAAGCCATTTACAGAATAACAACCAATCATAATCCTTGTTTCTTGCCGATTTTTTTATAAAGAGATCTTTTATTTTCTTATGGGTCTGTGTCATCATTTTAAACTCTGAAAAGCGCTGTTTAATTCTGCTGGTTATAAAAATGCCCTTTATGGGTAAGTCTAATCCTGATAATAGACGTCCTTTCTTTGTCAAACAATACCTGTGGGGCCATGCTCCGGCAGACTTAGCTTCACCTGTCCGTTCCATATAAAAAACTTCTGCAACATAGCCAAGCTTTTTGGCTTCTTGAATAGAGCGAAATACTGTAAGCTTATCTATG
Source organism: Candidatus Gorgyraea atricola (assembly GCA_030765235.1). Taxonomy (NCBI): domain Bacteria; kingdom Pseudomonadati; phylum Candidatus Omnitrophota; genus Candidatus Gorgyraea; species Candidatus Gorgyraea atricola. Next base: position 74,550 of record JAVCCW010000001.1, read on the forward strand.
TCGTTTTCTGTGATCTCTTTGTACGACTCTACGATATCAAGAATACTAAAACTGCCAGAACCTTTTAAAGCGCATGTCTTTAATACATTCAAGCTCTTTAAGGGTTTAACTTTTCTATTGCCTACGAGAAGATCTATATCTAGATTATTTTTAGAAAATAGGCTTGTTATTTCTTTTGCATCATCGCTTAATTTATAAAAACCATATCCTACTTTTACAAGATAGCCATCTCGATATAATCTGTTTATGTGATTATGGGCTTTTGTGTCATTCAATTTTGTTCCTGTAATATTTCCATTGCATACCATCCTATATGTCCTTCTTGAAAAAGGTTTATCAAGAAAATTAACATCAGCAAGTATCTTTATAGCTACTATATTCGATTTTACAAGTCTTAAGCCTTTTTGAAGCACCAGGCTATTGTCAGAGACTACAACATCTAGCTTCTGACACAATTCACTCCCCCTGCCGCCAAGGCCCAGGGGATTCCTCAGAGTAGACGCATACACTATCTGCTGCGCTAAGAAAATACTAAGTATCAATATTGAAATTATCTTTTTTGCCTTCTCCATAATCTATCCTAAATCCAGGACCTCCTAGCGGGCATTGAGCCCATTAACCGTGGCGAAAACAGGTCCAAGCCGCCAGTAGGTGCCGTGGATTTATTGTCTTCTGCTACAAACACTTCCTTGTCAAATTATAATCTCTTAATCTTTTATCAAAATATGAAAGCTTTAGCCCTGACATGAGCCAAGCCTCTTTTTGCATATCTACCGAGAGTACCAAAGACCTCAACCACTCCTCCTCTAATTGTTCAAAATAAGACAATAACTTATGTTCTCGCAGTACAGTCCTTAAGTTAATTACACCTTTTTCAGAATAACCTGCCAAACTAGCTGTTTTTATAATGTTGCCTCCTCCTTTCTCAATGCATTTCTGGAGAAAAAGGGTCTTTAGGTTATATTTACGCAATTTATATTTCGAAGTTGAAAGTGAAATTTTCTTATCGCCATCCTTTATAGCAAGAATTAATTTCTCCTTTTCTTCTTCTTCGCCCTTTTTCTTTCTTTCTTTAGCTTCTTTATCAAGCTTGTCACGAATATCATACTTGACTAACAATTTTCTTACAGTACGTCTAGCAAGATGCATTGCTATGGCTGTCTTAGTAACGTTACATCCGCTACTACGATATTCGCGGATCAATTTTGTCCTATACAACTCATCCTTATTATCTTTGATTAGTTGATTCAATTTATGCCTTTTTATGCGCATATGCAAAGTTCGTAGTGGGATACCTGATAAATCGGCTGCCTTCCTTATATGCCAATCTGTCTGAGCTAAATAATAGAGAATGGCTTCTCTTTCAAACGATTCATCAAAAGATATGTTCCCTTCTATAAACAACCTGAGTAGTTTTGCATACCATTGTAATTTAGATATATTCTGACTCTCAAATTTAACAATATCTTTTAAATATCTCTTCATATGACTCTCTGAAGCATGATGCAAAAGCGCCTTTATTAAATCTATATGCAGCTTCACTCTCTTCGGACTTGTATTCAAAAGCTCTAGCCTGCTCATAAGTCTTGTGGTTATCTTTTCTTTCGAAAGCTTTTTTATTGTCTGATCATTCAAGTTTAATAATATGCTTTCTTCTGTAAAAGGGTTTTTTAACATTGTCTTGTTTTTCAAATTTTTATCTATTCTGGCAAGGATGCTGCCATGGGTGCCCATTCTTTCTGCCATCCATCTGCAAAACGCTATCCAGTCTACATTATTCTCTTGGTTACTTATTTTTAAAAGTTCTTCCATTTTTACAAAAACAAGCTGAGTAATTTCTTTTTTTATTTCTTCTTTATCCCTATTGATATTCGTAATTTCACTATTTCCTTTGGGCGGTTCTTTAATATGTAATTTTTGCTTTATCTCGCTAAAAATTTTGATCTCGACACCATCCATATTTTCTACATCCTCTAGATATTCTAAGATACCTTTTAATTCACGTGTCTTTGTCTTTTCCATTTCAGCTTTAAAGGTCCTATTGTATGCTTCCAAAAATCCCTCTTTGCAATAAAACCTTAATATCAGATATAAGATGGTGTACAGTTTCTTTGCATCTTCTGCCATACTAGTTAATGTACTATTTTTCTTTATTCCTATGATACTACCAAGGGCTACATATGCCTCTAAAAGCCTCTCTTTTGATCTCATCAAATCTCCAGTAGAATAGTTACTTAAAACATCCTTTAAGTAACTGCACTTTTCTTTAACCCTTTTGTCCAATGAATACTTTAGCCCGTCATAACCAAAATGTCTCTCGGAAATAATCTCGAGCTTATCTACTAGTAGATATAAAGCCTGTTTTAGCTCTTCTCGTCTTCCTGACGCTATGCTGCCGTTGGATTTTCCAAAAATACCTTCACATATTTCACTAAAGCCAAGCCATTTTTCATTTTTATGCAGCAAGTCCAAAACTTGTATTAAATAGCTATCTTGATCTTTGTCCTGCACTAGATAGTCATCTTGGCCATTAAACACTCTATCGATAATATGCCTATGCTGTTCCAGCTTCTCAAAATCTAAAATCCCCCTCAATGGAAGTTTTGCCTCAGTTAGTTTTATCAGCTCTGGTGAACATCGATAAAGTCCATGCTCGATTCTTATTATATGTCCCACGTCTTTAGCCTGTTGTAAAAAACTCTTCAATCTAGTCTCATTTTTAAATGCATAATCCCCATCTATACGACTGCATATGTCAAATACCTGTTTTCGACTAAAGCTTCTCTCTTTTTCTCCTATAAGAGTAAACAATTTAACTGTATTTAGATAATCTACATTCAATAAAAGCCTAAAAAAAGTATTGGAATTTTGATGGGCGATTATCAATTGTTTCGCAGGTTCAGTTACTATATACTTTTTGCTTGGCAATGCCACAAGGATACCGACTTCAATGCCATGTTTTAAGTAATGTTTGTGGTTTGGGTCATTATGACGAGCATCATTATAATTGTCCCTATAAAATAGATTAAGAGCCTTTTCGAATTCATCCTCAGAAAATTCCCCATTAGTCATATTTGCTGATGCAATAACTTTTAAGAGATGCACTGCTATCCTATCATCATAAGCAGAGAGCTCCAAATATACCTTTCCAAATCTATCAGATCCCCCACAAAGCGGATTGCGCAGACTCTGTGCATAGATTGGCTGGTGGGTTAAGATAGCTATTAATATTAAGATTGAGATGAGTTTTTTTGATGTTTGCATATACATATCTCTATGGGCATACCTCTAGATAAACTCTGGATTTTTTCTGCTCGCCTAAGTCAAATTTTTCAATCTCTTCAAGGAGCATCTCTTCCATTATTTCATTCATTATTTCAAACTTTTCTTCTTTTGTTGATGGAGCTAAAAGGCGGATGTCTCTTTTTTGGCGCCTGTCCATCTCTTTTGAGAGCTGTGTTCTTGCTTTGTCAAATTCCTTTTGTATATAGTCTACTGGATTATCAACACTTGTGCGCAGGTGTAGAATCCATGCCAATGTCTCTAATGTATCATCTAGCTCTTCTTCTTTAAGAGGGTCTTGACTCCACAGTGCCCATAGGATAATCTTTCTTTGTGTTGAAAGCTGGTCAAATATTCTGCCAAAACGCTTGCCCCAGTAACAGGCTTGGTTTAGCCAAGAGTTAAAGAGATTAATCCTTCCTATTATCTTTCTTTCCAGTTTTTCTTTTTGAGCCTTTGCCGTTCTTCTGATAGAGGTATTAAGCAGCTCTAATCCCTCTCCATGGCCTTTGGTCTTTTTGCCACGCAGCTTCTCTGTCAAGGGTAAAGCAGGGTCGATTATATAATCATCTTCTTCATCAGTCATAACTACTGCGCCTTTTAGCATTGGCTCGTAGTTTATTTTCCATGTTTTTTTTATATTAAGTTCAGCCTTAAGGTATTCTCTAAAACTTTGGTCTTGGTCATAGACAAATCCTCTATATGATAATGTATTATAATATTTAGTAAATTCCTGGTATTCTCCAATCCATTCTCCTATAATTCCATATAGTTTGAAAATACCGTCATTTAAGAGATCACTGAAATACCTGTCTCCCCAATAGCCATCTGGGTCTGAAACCCAGGTGTATTTTTTAACCTCTTCTATGATTAGCCAGAAGTGTGCTTCTGCAAACTCATCCCTGGCCTCTATATCGCCTTTTATGATTCTTTCTATTAGACGAGCTTCTTTTTCAATGTCTAAGCCCTTCTTTGGCTTCTTGTAATCATCTAGGATGTACTTTAGGGGAGACTCTGTGCTGGATACCATTGTCTTTTTACGCTTTAGATAATTTTTCTCTTCTTCTGCAGCATTTATCCCATCTTCTATGCGTTCTCTAAGAATTGGGTATTCTCCTTCTGTAAGCTCTAAGAGCACCTGTGCCTTCTTAAAAGAGCTTAATGCTGATCTAGGAAGCTGGCTTATGTCTAACTTGATCTCTGCTTTTTCTAATAACTCTTGTATTTTTTCAACAATAGCTAGCTCTAGAGCATATTTAAGATCCTGAGCGTCTTTAATGATAGTCTCATCTATGTGTTCTCCAAACTCTAACTGTTCAAAAACATTATTGATAGCTCGCTGCGCCGATCTGTACGAACCTTTTTGCAGATTAAACTGTGCTTTATCAAGATATTCTTCTGGGGTAAGAATCCTATATCTCCTGGCCATCTGAATCTGACTTAATTTGTAGTTTGTCTCTTTCAATACCTTTGAAATCTGAAAGAATAGCTCCATATCCATAGGTGAAGCCCAATATTTTTTGGCCCACTTTAATCTCCGTGCAGCATCTGATAGCGCACCCTTCTTCATATACTGCATGCCCTTATTAAATAAGGACTGCACGATCTCTTCTTGTCGCTCAAAATCGAATTCGATTTTTTCCACAAACTGCTCCAGTATATCCCCCTGCATATCTATAATAACCGGCAAACCATATTTATCCAGAAGTGGTCGATTCTTTTTATCCTCTACAAGCCTTAGAAGTTTTGCCTCGCCATCAATAACTAAAACATCAATCCTTGCCCCAGCTAAGCCAGGCAAATGACATTTTAAATCTATAATGTTCCAATATAATATCTCACTTTCTGGAACAGGTAAATCTATAATAAGACACGATTTTAGCCCTCTCGGTTTATTAATGCTCTTAGAGGCTTTGCTACCATCAAACATACAGACAAAACCTCCTTCTTTAAAGGCGTTGATAAAATTTCCTTTTTCAAAAGCAGTCTTTGCTTCTTTAGCCAGTTTAAACATTGCTGATAGTCTTTTTTTAGCCATCACCTCGCCATGTTCATCCAATACCTCTGCCTCTTTAACAATCGATTTCCCATTAAAATGTTGAATCTCAGTAACTCTTGCTTCTTTGTCGGCACACTTGAGGCCAAACTCCACACGTCTCTTCCCTGCTAAGAATAGATTTCCAGAGCTATTTAGCTTTAGACCTTCTATCCCATGCTCTACGTTGAGTTGATTAAACTTTTCTTTCCCAAGATAGTAAAAACCAAAGACCGTCTCTCGAATCTCTTTGTTCCTAACTCTACCAAGAGGAGAAGAAAACTCAGACTCCAGAGAAAAGACCTTATGAAACAATGTGTCAGGATAGTAGGTTATAAGCTCGCATCGTTCATCTGGATTTGTTAATAATCTAAAACGTCCTGTCGCTGTTACTGCAAACTGTATGCCCCCATTACTCAATCCGCTATTTATTAGAACTACGATCTTTTTATACTTAGGATCAGTGCAATATTTTTGAAACTCCTTGCTATCAATTGCCCCTCTGTGGACACGTATAACGCTACGCTTGCCTTTCTCGTCAATGCCAATGATAGGCAAAAACTCCTCTGCAGCTATTGTTAGTCCGTCTTTTTTAAACAAAATCATTCGCGGGATGCCGTCTTCCCATTCTACCTCGTACTCCTGGTGTGCATACTTGTCTGGATTAAACAAAAAACCATACTCTTCTAGTTTAAGAGCGGGGGATCCTTTAAATCTACCGCGCAACACAACATGCCCTTGTTCTTTTAGATATTGGATCTTGCCCTTATGGCCCCGTGGCAATTCTTCGAAATCAACATAGTTAACCTGTCCACCAAAGGCATGCTGGAGTTTAAGGTTCCAGAGATGTGCTTTTAATGCGCTATGCTCTTCTCCTAACCCGCCCTTATCTTTTGCCCTTAATAACTTATTCAAGGCAATGCGCTTACGTTTGTCATTAAGAAACTTAAACACAACATCTTGTTTCCATAGGTCACTTACGTCCTCTATCTGCAATCGCTCTAGTAGGCGCTGTACAGGTAGACGTTTCTTCACAGTCTCTACGACACCAGCCAGATTAGTAAGTGCGCCATCGCGATTAAAGTCTGAAAATAGCTCAGGGTTTGTTTCAATAATAGAATAGCCTTGTTTTAAAAGTTCATTGTCAGGTTCTACGTCTCTAAGTTTATGCTCAAATATCAAACTCCAGATATCATTGACTAGGATATTATCATCTGTGTATTTCCCATTGTTTGGGTCTAAGCTTAAATAACTATTTTTTAAAGAGCTTAATGTCTTGTTTTTTATAGAGTTATACCAGCTAGGGTCATGATATCTATTCACCTCAATCCATGCCTTGGATATTTCACGTACTAAATTAGGTTTCGCTTGAAGGTTTTTTAGTCCAATATATATTGCCTGATAAAGTAGACCTTTTTTTAATATCTTCCTGCCTTTTTCATTGCTTGCTAAAAGACGAGACCTAAGACCCTGCGCATAGATTGGCTGGTGGGTTAAGATAACTATTAATATTAGAGTTGAGATGAGTTTTTTTGTGTTTTGCATAAGCTTATATTCAGGCCCGAGGCATCTTAAATAAAAATGCTACATCTTCTATTAGGTCTTATTAATTGTTTCATTCTCTTTATTAATTGTATAGCTCTTCCTGAGTTTTGTTCTATCTTGTAAATCAAGTTCGCTGCGGCCTCTGTGAAGCCATCGTAATCCAAAAATCTCTTGGCCCAGCATGTATAATCTTTCATATAAGGTTTGAAAGCATAGATATGAAGAAAATTTAAAAGATTTATATTATAATTTACAATGAGCGTATTATGGACTACGCCAAACCTTAACTCATTAAAGATCGTGATCACATCTCTCTCTTTCAATGGTAAAAGATCTGACTTGCTAATAAATTTCTCCATCATGCCTCCATCATCTAACAAATTTATTTCAAAACCTAAGTCTTTACAGAAAAGTTGTTTAGTAATCTTGCTGTTAGATTTTTTTATATTCTTTTTTATTCCTAATCTCCTCTTCTTTATCCAGGCAATATCAAGTTCTTTAAAGGGTGGGAGTTTATATTGACTAATAATAAAACGTGGGAGGTCAGATCTCTTGGTGCCTGGAGGCACAATCCACCCATCTAAGCAAATAACCTTTACTGGCTTTAGTTCCCCATTTGTTCCACTATAAAGACGATTTAGCAATAATTTATATATTTCTTTTTTAAGCCTACGCTTACAATAATCCCGCTCTCCATCTGGATCTACTTTTAAAAAATTACTGATGAGGCGTAGCGATCCAGCATCTGCTCTCTTGATATTCATTAGCTTCTTTTTAAAAATTACTTCTCTGTCAGCAATATTACAGGCGTGCATATATTTTAATGTCAAATATAACTCTATATATAAATCTGCTGATTTTTCGGACATCTTTCCCAATATAGAACTGTCCTCTAGGAGTCCTGGCTTGTATAGCTCGAAATAAAGGTCTCTAAACTTTCCATTCATAGAAGTTTTATTTACAGAATCAAAAGGGAACTTTTTCAATATTTTTTTTGACTTATTAAGTCTGTTCCTTATTTCTTCATCAAGTCTAAATCTATAATATCTTCCATCATGTTTCGACAGAATAATTCCAAGATTCTCAGAAATCTTCTCAACAACTTCTACGATGTATCTCCTCTCAATGTTCGGCAATAGAGATCGCATATCTTGATATGCCAAAGTGTCGTGCTCGCATAAAAGATCCAGCACCTTTGTCAATACCAAATAAAGATCTGAGCTGGTAGATTGTGGAATCCTTCTCCCTATCTCCTCCATGATAAATGTGCCTTTTATGGGGAATTCTTTTGCTGCGAATTTAATCCCTCTTGTTGTCAGCTTATATTTCTTATAACCAGCCTCTATGATATGTCCCTTTTCCTTTGCTTGTCGTAAAAAATGACCTATCATATTACTGATACCGTTCTCGCTCCTGGTATCTATCCCATTTCCAATAACTGTCTTGTACAACACTAATGGATCCTGCTTTGAAAATGCTACTTCTTTCCCTATAAAAAAACACACCTTAAGTACATTTATATAGTCCAGTGCACTGATGCGATGTCTATTTTCTAAAATGTCTGCATGTTCTTTTAATTCATTAAAAATTCTGAGAAACTCCTTTGCATCATCAGTCAGCTTGTACATATCTCCTATTTTCTCAAGACAGCCCTGCCTAACTCCTCGTTTTAGATGTTGATAAGCTCCAGCTATAGAAATTTCTTTACCTTTAGTGAGCGTATTAAACGCATCTTGATACGCCTTAGTCGTAAAGGCCTTTCTCGAAAGAACTTTCGCTTCGAAGATCACATGAAGCAAGCTAAAAGTTTCGATTCTTGGATTTACTAGTCCCTTATCAAGCGTGAGGGTATTATTTGAAGCTGCGTTTACCTCCTGGCAACCTTTTCCAATCCTAGGAGATCCCCCACAAAGCGGATTGCGCAGACTCTGTGCATAGATTGGCTGGTGGGTTAAGATAACTATTAATATTAGAGTTGAGATGAGTTTTTTAAAGTTCTTCATAATCTACAAACAAAAAAGCCGAGCTGTCAGATAAGACAACGCGGCCTTGTAAGCTTGTCAGGATCCACGGTTTACTTTATCCAGACGCTCCTTATATGCTATTATAATAGATTTATAAACATTTTAACACAAGCCCCTAATAATGTCAATAACAATCCCTAAAGTAGACAAAACAGTCACTGACGGATTTGTCTACTTTAGCGCCAGGTTAGGTAGAGGAAGATGTAGGCAGATGTGACTGCGGCTAGAGTGAATGGTAGGCCGATCTTGAAAAATTCGCCAAATGAGACCTTGTATCCCCTGTCTCTGAGCATGCCCATTGACACAATGTTGGCTGAGGCGCCTATAGGGGTTATATTACCGCCTAATGTAGCGCCTATTAATAAGCCGAATAGGAATAGCTCTGGCCTTGCGCCTGTATTGAGCGCAAGGATATTGGCAACAGGTATCATTGCTATAACATAGGGAATATTATCAATAAAAGCAGAGCATAAGACTGAGATCCATACGATTAGAGTAAATGTCAGGAAGATATTGCCGCCTGTTAGGCCTGATATAAATCCTGCGATATCCTGGATTACACCTACATGAGAAAGCGCTCCTATAAGAACAAAGACGCCTATTAAAAAGAAAAATGTGCGCCAGTCTATGTTCTTCGTGAAAGAAAAATGTTCTTTTGCAAAAAACTTATGCCATAAAAGGCCAATAGCGCCAAAGAATAGACATATAAGCGCGATACTGTAATAAGGCTTATTCTGGATAAAACTTGATGCACCAAGTGAAAGAATCATGAGCGTCATTAAAATGGTGGGCACCCATGTCTTGATCTTTATCTCTTCTATCTTCTGGACACCCTGTTTGTATTTCCTGAAAAGTAGGTATAACACTATGAATGAGGCAATGGCGCCTATTTCGACTGCGAATGCAATGCCAGGCCTTCCTTTCATCCAGAAAAAGTCCATGAAGTTCATGCGGTGAGACATGGCTAAGATTATACTGGGTGAATCGCCTATCATTGTGGCTGAACCCTGGAGATTTGAGCTTATGGCTATGCCTATTAAGAAAGGAATGGGATTTGCTTTTAATTTTTTTGCAACCTCAAAGGCGATTGGCGCTACTATCAGAATAGTTGCTACATTTTCTGTAAAGCTGGATATAAAACCGGCCAGGAGACACAAAAATAAAATTGCCGCGCCAACATTTTTTGACTTTCCAACAAGCCGCGATGCCAGAAATCCAGGCACATTGGAATAGATAAACAGGCCCGAGAGTATCATTGTGCCGAGAAATACGCCAAGCACATTGAAATTTATGCTTAAAAATGCGTCCTTTACGCTAATCGCCTGGAAGACTAAAAGAATCGCGATACCGCTAAATACTGACACCAGGGGGTTAAGCTTGCGATTAAATAAAATTATCGTAAGATAGGTAAGCAAAAATGTAACTATTACAAAAATCTTCATCTTACGCTGCTCCTTAAAAAATATGTCAATCTCTCCATTTCCATTGAGAGATCCACATTTAATACCTCTATATCTTTTGGCGCCTTGGGCCTGATAGGCGCGAAATTAAAGATAGCCTTTATGCCTGAGGAAATCAACTCATCAATAGCTCCCTGCGCGACCTCCTGCGGCACAGCTACAATAGCCATATTAATATCTTTAGACTTTATAATTTTGCCCAGATCTCTTATATCTTTTATTTTAACACCTTCTTTTACCTTGTTCACCTTTTTTTTATCATTATCAAACGCGTATTGTATATTAAAACCCTGGCTCTTAAACCCTTTGTATGCCAAAAGCGCAGAGCCCAGATTCCCAACCCCTACAAGCACAACATCCCAGGTCCTGTCTATGCCAAGTATCTTTTTTAATTCTAGCTTTAATGCCTCAGTGTTGTAGCCGCTTCCAGGTCTTCCGAACTGGCCAAAATACGTAAGGTCTTTCCTGATCTGCGCAGCACTACATTCTGTGAGAGTGGCTAATTCCTGAGAGGATATTATAGGCGTGTCTTTTAGCGATAGAAGCGCTCTGTAATAAAGCGCTATTCTTGGAATGCTGGATGACGGGATTTTCAATCCACTGCCTCTACTTTTTCAATTTCCGGTACGTCTTTTTTTAATGCCTTTTCAACGCCTTGCTTCAAGGTTATCTGCGACATAGGACAGCCCATGCACGCGCCTTTTAACCTTACCTTTACTACATTATCCACTATGTCGACTAACTCAATATCTCCGCCATCGCGCTGCAGGAATGGTCTTATCTTCTCTATTGCCTTCTCAACTTTTTCTCGCATAACAGCTCCTTTTTGGCTGGTTACAGAAGGTACAAAATTCTAAGTTTTTTGTACCTCGTGTACCCACATTATCCACATTATCCACAGGTTATCAACAATCCTCTATTCTATTGGCCGCTCTTTCAAGGACTTAAAGGTAACTCCGCTCTCTGCCCCTGGTATGGGTGCAACTGGCTCTGTTAAAAGGAAATCGCCTTTCTTAATCCACGTCTTAAGAGTCTCAGCGATCTCCACTGCCTTTGGATAACTGGAGAGTGCGCCTGTTGGCACATCTTTGCCTTTAACTTTTATTGTACCGCTTTTAAGCTGAGTATAGTTTACTTCACCCAGGCTCCCTGGTTTACAATTCGGATATGCATCGCTATAGTCAACTATCTGTGTCCAGATCTCCTCATCCTTTATTGCTGTGAATTTGCAGATTTCTTCATTCAATATAGGGATAGGTAAACCTATGCCTACAGTTAGCGTAACGCCATACCCCTGAAATGTCGTACCCACCAAATACTCCGGAGACATGCCTTTTAAATCACCTATTACAGCTAAGGTGCCTGCTGGTGCCTGTGGGATACCTGTTGCTTTACGCTTTACTGTAGGTGCATGCTGTGTGCCCTGCCAGGCAATATAACCTTCTCCGCCTCCAAGAAAGATCTTTGTACCAATACCCAGAGTCTTGTAATGCGGATCGTTCAAGAGAGGTGAAAGCTGACCTGCTGAGCAATAATAGGCATTCCCGAGCTGTGGACGCAAACTACCCATGTAAGTGTAAATCATCCTGTCAGAAAGATTCACTGCACAGTTATAATTCTGATAGACATTTCTCATGTTAAAAAGCACTGCCTCGTTCAGGTCTTTTATGTTTATCAGGGTGTCAAGTTTCTTACGCGGATAACAATCTGTGCCATACGCGGTAGCAGAAAGTTTAACATCTTTTCCTGCAACAAGTTCCTGTATCACATGGGCACCACCATATTTAAACTCGCCTGGATAGACTTTGTTCTGAGGGTCGTCGTCTGGCAATGCTGTTGCCCCGAGAAATACATCAACAGCTGCAAAGCCTGTATAGAGTGGCACATCATTCAGGGTAGTTTTGCCTCCGCCGAGTTTTATCCTGGGCTTTGCATGACCTATATTAAAATACGCGCCTGAAGAGCACATAGGGCCGAACGTACCAGTGGTCACAACATCCACGCGCTCAGCTGTCTTTTTTAAACCATCTTTTTCCACAAGGTCGATTATCTCCTCAGCTGTAACCACTACAGCCTGACCTTTTTTTATCTTTTCATTGATTTCTTTAATCGTCTTCGCCATCTTAGACCTCCGTCTTTTTTATTGTAATAAATTATTAAAATTAGTCTATAAATAAGTCTGTGCTTATATACCTTTCTCCTGTGTCTGGCAATATAACCACTATGACTTTACCTTTATTCTCTGGGCGCTTTCCCATCTCAAGCGCTGCATGCAATGCTGCTCCGCTTGAAATTCCTGCGAGTATACCTTCTGCTTTTGTCAGAGTTCTTGCTGCGGAAAATGCATCTTCGTTTTTAACCTTAATTACCTCGTCTATTAAACCCTTATCCAATACATCTGGTATAAAACCAGCGCCTATTCCCTGAATCTTATGCGGCCCTGAACTGCCGCCTGAAATAACAGGTGAATCATATGGCTCAACAGCCACGACTTTAAAATCCTTTTTTCTCTGCTTAATTACCTGGCCAATTCCTGTCAGCGTGCCCCCTGTTCCTACGCCGCTCACCAATATATCTACATTTCCATCTGTGTCATTCCAGATCTCCTCTGCAGTAGTCTCTCTATGGATCTTTGGATTCGCAGGGTTCTTAAATTGCTGCGGGATGAATGCGCCTTTGGTTTTAGCAGCAAGATCTTCTGCTTTCTCTATCGCGCCTTTCATGCCCTTATCGCCCGGGGTCAGTATTATTTCAGCGCCGAATAATTTCAAGAGCTGGCGCCGTTCAACACTCATTGTGTCAGGCATGGTAATAATGAGCTTGTAACCCCTGGCTGCTGCAACAAATGCAAGGCCGATTCCAGTGTTTCCACTTGTGGGTTCAATTATTGTAGCGCCTGGTTTCAGGAGGCCTTTTTCTTCGGCATCCTTTATCATAGAAAATCCGATTCTATCCTTTACGCTTCCTGCAGGATTAAATGACTCGATCTTGGCTAAGATTTCAGCCACGGAATCCTTTGTGATCTTATTTAATCTAACAAGAGGCGTATTCCCGATAGTTTCAGTGATGCTATTATAGATTTTTGACATGAGATAGGCTCCTTTTTAAATGCTATATGTTAAAGGTGCTTTTTCTTTTTTCTTTGCCTCAGCCCTTCTAACTAGCTCAGCAAAAGTAATAGTGTCTACGATCAAAGACGTTGCTGTATAAATCTGGTTCCATATATCCTTAAATATACAATCTCTAAAATCCTTACATTCTTCGTATTTCTTTTTCCCAGAACATGCAATAGGCTCTATAGGCCCTTCGAGAAATCTAATCACCTCTCCTATTGTAATCCCTTCAGGCGGCTTGGCTAACAAATAGCCTCCACTTACGCCGCGCTTACTATCTACAAAGCCGCCTTTTTTTAAAGTCAAAAGTACCTGTTCTAAAAATTTATCTGGTATGTCGCCTTTCTTAGCAAGTTCCTGTATTGAAACAACACCTTTATTATAATTAAGCGCGAGTTCAAGCATGGTCTTTAATGCATAATCACCTTTATAGCTAACCTTCATTCAGCACCTCCTAATCTCTATAATCTTGATTGACTTAGTAGAGATTATACCACAATCTCTTTTTCTGTCAAGTCTTTTTTTCAAGGCGAAACCTCCGCCATGTTACATGGCGGAGGTTTCGCCTTGGCCTAAAGCCTGAGGCTTGAGAACGTGGGGTCAGGGGCTGCTTGGACAAGGATTGATTTTAATTCCTGGGATGGGAGGGTTTTATAGGAGACTTTTACAGCATGTGAATTAGCATCTGAATATCTGGCAACAATAGAAGATGCAAGAGTGATGGCTTCTTCTGTAACACTACCACGTAATAAGCCAATCGGGCTGGGGATGTCTATTACGTCAAAGATATGGTCGCCTGGCTGGCTAAATGAAAGAAGTGTCTCGTTTTCTTTTTCATTGCGGCCAACGAATAGCTTAGACTTGGCATTTATCCTGAATTGCCTGCCGGTTTTTAAGATATGGAGATCGCTAAGGTCGTAATTGGGTTTATATTTTAAAAGATCCTTTAGCCTATTGGAAAAACCCTTGTCTGTTAAAAGACATCCTCCTGCAGGGCATGGATAATCGCTTATTCCTAATTCTTCTGCAAGAGATATCTGCTTTACGCGCATTCTGCCCTGGATATCCAAGAGTTTTTCTCTATCCACAACCCCCTCTTTCTCTGGCAGGGTTGTCTCAAATAATTTTGCAGAGAGCGGTCTGAGGATCAAACCTTTTAGCCCTGATTCTTTTTCTATCAGTTCTATCGCATGCCTTCTCTGTGACATGGGCCTTTGTCCGAGCACCTCTCCTGTTATGATAAAAGACGCGCCTATCTCGTCCATAAAAGCCTTGGCTTTTTTAAATGTAAAGATCCTGCAATCAATACAGGGGTTCATGGCCCTTCCGCGGCCATGTTTGGGATTTTTCACGACCTCCATATATTCGCTCGTGACATTCATTACCTTTAAAGGCACACCTAATTCCTTTGCTGCTTTTGTAGCCTGGTGCATACAGCCTTTAGATGTACACGTGCAGAATATAGTCAGGAAATTAAGTGCATGCACTTCTACATCCTGCTCAAGCATGAGCTTTATAGCAAGCATGCTATCTAATCCGCCGGAGAATAATGCAACTGCTTTCTTATTCATCTTTTTCTCAATCGATCGAGATATTCTCTTATCTTTTTCTCGTACCCAATATCTGTTGGTTCGTAATAAATTTTTTTATCTGGAATGTATTCCTGGTCCACGTAGTGATCCTTATATTGATGAGCGTATTTATAGTCTTTGCCATGGCCTAATATCTTTGCGCCAGGATAGCTGGCATCCTTTAGGTGTTTTGGCACTTCAAGCGTCTTATGCGCTTCTACATCCTTCATTGCCTTTTCAATGCCAAGGTACGCTGCATTGCTTTTTGGCGCGCAAGCAATATAGCAGACAGCCTGCGCCAAAGGAATCCTTGCCTCTGGCATGCCCACAAATTCAGCCACCTGAAAGGCCGCGTTTGCCACTACAATCGCCTGCGGGTCAGCATTGCCCACATCCTCTGCAGCGCAGATAACAATGCGACGCGCAATAAACCGAGGATCCTCTCCCGCGTAAAGCATCTTTGCGAGCCAGTATAGCGCTGCGTCAGGATCTGAGCCGCGCATGCTCTTTATAAAAGCAGATATCGTATCATAATGTCCGTCTTCGTCCTTGTCATACAGGACTGCTTTTTTCTGTATAGACTCTTCTGCTACCTTTATATTAAAATCTACGATTCCTGATTTCGGCTTTATTGTTAATGCGCCTACTTCAAGCGCGTTAAGCGCCTTTCTCGCATCACCATCACACACATCTGCGAGAAAATTCAAAACATTCTGTTCGACCTTAATAGATATTTTCCCAAGACCTCTTTCCTTGTCTCCTAAGGCATTCTTCAATATGCTGATTATGTTTTCTTTTGATAATTTCTTTAATTCAAAAACTATTGATCGCGATATGAGCGGCGAAACCAGACTAAAAAATGGATTATGTGTTGTGGCGCCTATCAATACAGGATTGCCTGACTCCACATCCGGCATCAATACATCCTGCTGCGCCTTATTAAACCTGTGGATCTCATCTATAAAAAGTATGGTCTTCTTGCCAGATGCTCGTTCTCGCTCTTTGCTCGCCCTGATCGCATCCCTTAATTCCTGGACATTTGAAAGTACAGCGTTTATCTCATAAAAATATGTCTTTGTAATATTCGCGATCACATGCGCGAGAGCAGTTTTTCCTGTGCCTGGCGGGCCATAGAGGATCAAAGAAGCGATCCTGTCAGCATCTATTGCTCTTCGCAAAAGCTTACCCTCGCCAAGTATATGCGTCTGGCCTATAAACTCGTCCAAAGTCCTTGGCCGCATCCGCACAGCTAAGGGCTCGTATTTTTTCACGTTCTTTTTTTTGGATTCAAATAAATCAGGCATGAGAAAATAAAAATCCCCGCTAGTGCCGCATGAAAGGCCGTATTTTGAACCCATTTAGCAAGTGGGTGCCCTCTTAGATGTTTGGTGTTCCCTAGCTCCTAAGAACCAGGTCTACAGCCACACCTAACGTTAGGCTCCCAATTTAATGGTGTTGGCTCAAAAACTTCCTTTTCACCGCGCGCGCTGCAGGGATACCTATATTATAGCATAAAGAGCTGAATAAATCAACTCGGCGCCCCTTACCTTATCTGCGCGCCCAGCTCCTTGACAAGCGAATCTTGTATATTTTTGTGTATCTGGATGACCTCTTCGTCCTTCAGGGTCTTTTCGTCTGAACGATATTCTACTGTATAAGCAAGGCTCTTTTTACCCTCTTGGATCTGCTGACCTTTATAGAGATCAAAGACATCGACTGATCTCACCAGTTCATTGCCTTGCTTTTTTATCAAATCGAATATGCCCTCCGCGCTTACAGAATCATCCACGAGTATAGAGATGTCTCTCTTGATGGAAGGATATCTTGGTAATGCCATGAATTTTCTCTGAAGCTGGGCATACTGCAATATCTTTTCCATGTCAATCTCTGCGAGATAGACCTTTTGTTTTATGCCAAACTTTCTGGCGATGCTTGGCTTCACCTCTCCTGCAACACCGATTATGTCCTTGTCTATCTTTATACAGATCGATATCTCGTCCCTGAATATGAAAGACTCTGCCTTCTCGATCTTATAATCCATTATACCAATAGACGGTAAAAAGGTCTCCACGACACCTTTTAAGTCAAAGAACTCCAGGTCTCTTGGCCTATCTTTCCAGTTGCCTTTTGTAGATCCACACATGCCGATAGAGAGTCGCATCTTCTCTGATACTTCTCCTGCTTCTTGACCTTTGAGATAGATCTTGCTCATCTCAAAAAGCTGTATCGGGCTATTGCCCCTGTTAAGGTTCCAGCTAACAACCTCGAGCATCTCTGAAATCAAACTAGGCCTCATAAACTCCTGGTTAGAACTCAAAGGATTTTGAAGACGCACTAGCCCATCCAAAGATATGCCAAGCGCCTCTATGCTGGACCTACTCGCAAGGGTATACGTAACGATCTCGTTAAGACTTAAAGAACAAAGAATATTCTTTAGCTCTTTTGCCAGCAGAAGTTCTGATTTTTTCTCTTCTTCATATGTCTTTTGTATTGTAAATTCGGGGATCTTTGAAGGGATCTTGTCATATCCATAAAGCCTTGCTATCTCTTCTATAAGATCTATGCCGTTTTCCAGATCCTGCCTATATGAAGGGCACCTTACAAGTATCTTCGATTTTCCTTTCTTTACAGGGTTCAGATCCAGCCTCTTAAAAATATCCATTATATCTGTAGAGATTATTTCTATGCCGAGCACCCGAGGGATCTCGTCTATATCCAGTTCGATCTCTTTTTCGTTAAGTACCTTCCCGCCTACATCAGTCAGCGTGCCCTTGAGCCTGCCACCTGCGATTTCCTTGATCATCTCTTGTGCCCTTACACTGGCAGCCAGGATCATGCCAAAATCAACTCCCCTTTCAAATCTGTAGCTCGATTCAGAGGCAAGACTAAGTTTTCTCTGGGCCTTTCTGACAATGACTGGATCAAAATACGCGCTCTCGAGCAGGATTGTTTTTGTCTTTTCTGATATCTCTGTATGTTTTCCGCCCATTATGCCGGCTATTGCTACAGGTGAATTCGCATCCGCTATAATAAGCATACCAGGCTCTAATTCTCTTTTGACTCCGTCTATAGCAACGATCGACTCACCCTTCTTTGTCTTTCTGACAATGATCTTTCCGCCTTCCAGTTTATCAAGATCAAATGCGTGAAGAGGCTGGCCTGTTTCAAAAAGCACGTAATTTGTTATATCAACTATGTTATTCACAGATCTAACGCCCACTGCATTGAGCCTCTCAACAAGCCACTGAGGAGAAGGTCCTACCTTGACATTTTTTATAATGCACCCTACATACCTGGGGCATGCCTTTTTATCTAACACCTCTACTTTTGCAGAGCCGCGGCCAGACCCTTTTTTCATGTAGGCCTTTTTGATCGACGCTGGCACTTTTAGAGAGCTATCAATTGCTGCTGCAAGCTCTCTTGCAACACCCATAACAGACAGACAATCAGGCCTGTTAGGCGTGATCTCTATATCCATAATGTGGTCTTTCTCTATATTAATGACAGAAGTGACTTCAAGACCTGTCATGGTAAGGGCCTGTTGAACCTTGTCCGGCCCGCCTTTCACGTCAACATAATCCTTTAACCAATCTAAACTAATTCGCATAAGTCCCTTCCTTTAATATTAAATTACATTAGTAATAATTCCATTAACGATTGTAAAGGTTTTTTGATTGGGCGCATTTCCCGCTGTAACGACACCTGAGTAGCCTGTAGAGGCACCCACTGAAACAGAACCTGCTGTATCGCTAACTGAAAAGACTATGGTGCTTACAGTATCAGCGTTGACTGTGCCAGTTACATCCAGGGCCTGTACAGGAACAGTTGTGCCTATGCCCACATTGCCTTCTATTACTAAATCGGCATTGGCGTCGATTGTATTTGTGCATGTACCAGGCGCCCAGCAATAATCTGAACCAGCATAATTATCTCCTATTGCTATTTTCTTTGACCTAAGCTCATCATACGCCCCATACGGCGCAGGATAATACGTGGTAAGTGTAATCTCTTCGGCGATACTAATAACATTCATACACAATATCGCAAATAAAATTATCGAAAATATTATAAAGATCCTCTTCATAACTCCCCCTTCCGCGTAAGTTCCGCGTCTAAAGTAGACAAATCAGTCAGTGACTGTTTTGTCTACTTTAGCTTCCGCGTGGTTCCGCGATTATTAAAATTGCTTCAAAAACCTCACGTCGTTCTCGTAAAAGAGTCTTATGTCGTCGATGCCATGTTTTAACATGCAAATCCTGTCAATGCCCATGCCGAACGCAAGCCCTGTATATTTCGAAGGATCTATCTTCACAAACTCAAGCACCTTTGGATTTATCATACCTGCGCCAAGCACCTCGAGCCAGCCTTTATGCGAACAGACCCTGCAGCCCTTGCCTTTGCATATAAAACATGATATATCGATCTCGGCTGAGGGTTCAGTAAAAGGAAAATAGTGCGGCCTGAACTTCATCTTTACATCGTCGCCAAAATATTCCTTTGCAAACTTCTCCAGTATGCCCTTTAAATCAGAAAACACGATCCCTTCGTCGACCATGAATCCCTCTATCTGGTAAAACATGAACGAGTGGCTCGCGTCAACCGCATCTGGCCTGTAGACCTTGCCTGCGTGTATGACCTGTATGGGGGGCTTTTCCTTTTCCATGATCCTGATCTGCGCAGTAGATGTCTGGCTGCGCAACAGTCTCCCGCCCTCGACATAAAACGTATGAAAAGTCTCCCTTGAAGGATGTTTCTTAGGAATATTAAGCGCCTCAAAATTATAAAATTCTGTTTCCACTTCTGGCGTAATAACAGACTTAAACCCCATCCTGAGAAAAATATCTATAATGTCCTCCATGGTCTTTAAAAGCGGGTGGGCGTGGCCCATCTCCCTTTTTAAACCTGGGAGCGTCGTGTCATTTATCTCAAAAAGCGTCTGCTCTGCGTCCCTGAAAGACTGCTCCTTCTCATCCAATAAAGAGCCGATCTTACCCTTTAATTCATTTATATACTGCCCTGCCTTTGGCTTGTCTTTTTTCGCGACATTCTTTATGCCTTTTATGGCAGAGGTGATCTCGCCTTTTCGGCCAAGATACTTGACCTTTATCTTTTCCAGTTCTTCAAGATTGGCCACCTCTACGACTTCCTTAAGGGCAAGTTTTTCCATGGTCTTCAGTTTTTCTAACAGCTTCATGCATTCCCCCTTATTTCTCTATATGATATTTCTTCTTGAACTTATCCAGGTTCTCGTTCGAGCCTATAATTACAAAAGTATCTCCTTGTTTAACAACATAATCTGCCTTTGGCGCCACATTTAAGTCTTCTTTGCCGTCTGCGCCCGCGTCCTTTCTCCGTATGCCAATAATATTCAGTCCGTGTTTTGCCCTAACGTCCATGTCCCTGATGGACTTTCCAATAAATTCCTTTGGCGGCACTGTTTCCATTATGCCGAATTCTGGCGAGAGCTCTATGTGTTCGAGTATAGACGGGGATGTAAGTGAATTCGCGATCCTTGCGCCCATGTCCCTTTCGAGCAGCACTACTTTTTCTGCGCCGACCTTTTCCAGGACCTTGCCATGTTCATTTGTTACTGCGCGGGCAACAACATGCTGGATGCCCAGCTCCTTTAAAATCAATGTCGTAAGAACAGAGGCCTCGAGATTTGTGCCTATGCCTACTACTGCCACATCCACATTCATTATGCCAACAGCCTTTAGCGCCTTTTCATCTGTAGAATCCACCTGCACTGCTTCTGTTGCAAACTCAGATGCCTCCTGCACCAATTCTTCGTCTTTATCAATAGCCAGCACCTGATGGCCTTTTTCGCTCAATGTCTTTGCCACGCTCCAACCAAACCTGCCCAA
The DNA here is from genome assembly GCA_030765235.1 of Candidatus Gorgyraea atricola. Taxonomy (NCBI): domain Bacteria; kingdom Pseudomonadati; phylum Candidatus Omnitrophota; genus Candidatus Gorgyraea; species Candidatus Gorgyraea atricola. Next base: position 95,444 of record JAVCCW010000001.1, read on the forward strand.
TCCTATTACCGCGAACTGTCTCATTTTATCCTCCTTAGCCAACCATGACTTTTTCTTCAGGATATTTATAGATGATCTGCTGTTCCTTCATCGCAACTGCGAGCGCAAGCGTCAAAGGCCCTATCCTCCCGACAAACATTGTGATCATGATCAAGAATTTTCCCGCAGGGCTTAATATAGGTGTAATGCCTGTTGAAAGTCCTACTGTGCCGAATGCAGAAGTAACCTCAAACAGTATCTGTAAAAAATAATTAGGCATTGCCTCGTTCCCGCGCTCAACAAAACTTAGAAGCATAGTAAAGCCCACTATCCATGTAACAGCCAGACCTGCTATCATCACTGCCTTTCTGAAAATCGGCCGGGGTATAGTCCTTTTAAATCCCTGTATATTATTCCTGTTTTTTATCATGCTCCATGCGCCTGCTAAAAGAACCCCGAAGGTACATGTCTTTATGCCGCCGCCTGTTGAACCAGGCGAGGCGCCTATGAACATTAATATAATAATGAAAAATAGCGTCGGGCTTGCAAGATCAGCTATGGACACTGTATTAAAACCTGCTGTCCTGGATGTGGTGGATTGGAAAAATGATGTTAAGATTTTATCCTTCAGGCCAAGACCATCCAAGACCTGGTGATTCTCGAGCAAAAAGAAAACTGCTGCGCCCAGTAAAAGTAACGCGGCACTCACACTCACAGCCATCTTTGTCTGAAGGCTTAGTTTTGCGAAAAGATGTTTAACCCCTTCCTTGCTCCCTAAAAAGAGTTTTCGAAAAGCCCATCTGAAGATCTTTGGAATATCTATAAGCACTATAAATCCAATACCGCCCAGAATAATCAGGGCGATCATGACGAGATTCACATACGCATCCTGCCTGTACAAGGCAAAACTCGCGGCATTGAGTGAAAATCCAGCGTTGCAAAATGCAGATATAGCATGAAAGATTGAGGCATAGATGTCGCCAAATCGATTATACAAAAGCGCCGCGCCGATAGCCTCCAGACAAAACGTTATCCCGAGAATATACAGGATAAGTGTCTTTAGCCCTAGCACAGAATGGTGATCAAGCGCGCCCTTCACTACGACATTTTCGCGAAGCGTAAGTTTTCTGCCCAAGAGAATCGCGAAGAATGTGGATAGCGTCATTATGCCGAGTCCGCCTATCTGTATTAGAAATAATATTACAGAGCGGCCGAAGTCAGAAAAATCAGTGCCTGTGTCCTTTACAATAAGCCCTGTGACGCAGGTAGCGCTTGTCGCAGTAAAAAATGCATCCACTGCGCCTATTGATTCGCCATCACTAGAGCTCTGAGGCAAAGACAAAAGCACTGCACCAATGAGAATTGCTATAAGAAAGCTAAATATCACCACCTGAGGCGGTTTCAATTTACGCATAAGAGCTTACTTATTTCTTTTTCGTGGCGTCTACTAGTTTCTTAAAAACTGGTCTATCATTCACTGCTAGATCTGCCAGGATCTTCCTATTTAGACTCACCTTTGAATCTGACAAGGACTTCATGAATTTGCTGTAAGATACGCCAAGGTCTTTACAGGCATTGGATATCCTTAGAATCCAGAGTCTTCTTATAGTTCTTTTTTTCACACGCCTATCTCTAGTGGCGTACATAAGGGCTTTATTGACTGACTCCATTGTGACTCTGTGCCACTTGCTCCTGCCAGCCCTCTGGCCCTTTGCCATCTTAGAAACTTTTTTTCTGCGTGCGCGCGATGCTGGTCCATATTTTACTCGTGCCACTTTCCCCTCCTTTTAACCGTACGGTAACAATTTCTTTGTTCTTCTTGCTACCTTTCCTGTAATTATTGTGGCCTTTCTTAAGCCGCGCTTGCGGCCAGAAGATTTAGACGTCAATAAATGTCTTCTTCCTGCTTTATGACCTTTGAGTTTCCCCTTTTTTGTTAATTTAAGACGCTTCTTCGCGCCCTTGTTCGTCTTTAACTTTGGCATTATATTCTCCTTTATTTCTTTACAGTGCTTTTAGCGCGCGGGGTAAAGTACACCTGGATGCTTCTGCCTTCCCGTGCAGGGCCTTTTTCAACCTCTCCGACATCAGCAAGATCAGATACAACGCGGTCCAATACCTTCCTGCCTATATCCATGTGAGCCATCTCCCTGCCCCTGAATACCATTGTAATCTTTGTCTTATCCCCTCTTTCCAAAAATTTCTTGAGATGGTGAAGCTTGACCTGATAGTCGTGTTCTTCTATATGAGGTTTTACCTTGATCTCCTTTAGATGCACTATCTTTTGATGTTTGCGGGCCTCTTTTTCCTTTTTATCCTGGTCGTATTTGAATTTACTATAATCCATAATACGACATACAGGCGGCTTTGCAGAAGCTGCGACTTCTACTAAATCAAGTCCTGCCTCCTGCGCCCTCTGCAGCGCATCTTGAGTGGGCACAACTCCCATCTGCTCACTATCAGGCCCTATCAACCTGACCTCTTTTATCCTGATTCTTTGATTTACTCTAAGTGGCCTTGCGATACTAATCACCTCCTATTTTCGTTGTTCGGTTTTAGGTGTTCGCGATTCGTCTTTTATCCTCTTCAAAAACTCCTCTATCTTTATAGTGCCGAGATTGCCTTCTTTTCTTGCGCGGAGCGAAACCGTACCAGCGTCTTTTTCCTTGTCGCCCACGATCAGCATATACGGGACCTTGTTTAATTCTGCCTCGCGTATCTTATACTGAAGCTTTTCGCTCCTTGCGTCTATCTCAGCCCTTATATCTTCCTCCTGTAATTTCTTCAAAATGCCTGTTGCGTAATCATGCGAGCGATCTGTGATCGGGGCCACTACTGCCTGCACAGGACTAAGCCACACAGGAAACGCGCCTTTATAATGCTCGATAAGCGTACCTATAAAACGCTCAACACTCCCGAGTATAACCCTGTGCAACATTACTGGTCTCTCTTTTTTGCCGTCTTTCGATATGTAAGATAGATCAAATCTTTCAGGCAACGCAAAATCACACTGTACTGTTGCGCACTGCCAAGGACGGCCCAATGCATCTTTTACCATGATATCTATCTTTGGCCCGTAAAACGCTCCCTCGCCCTCGTTGACTTCGTACTTCATGCTTTTTGACTCGAGCGCCTTCTTTAGCGCGCCTGTAGCAGCTTCCCAAATATCGAGTGAGCCAATGTATTTTGGCGGGCGGGTTGAAAGATCGATCTTATAATCAGTAAATCCAAACACCTTCATTGTATCAATGACAAAATCTATAACACCCTCGATCTCTTTTTCAACCTGTGATGGAAGACAAAAGATATGCGCATCGTCCTGCGTAAATCCTCTTACCCTTAAAAGCCCATGGAGCACGCCTGATTTTTCGCGCCTGTGCACATTGCCTAATTCAAAAAATCGTATAGGCAGGTCCTTGTAGCTGCGTAGTTTTGACTTATAGATCAGCATATGGCCAGGACAGTTCATTGGCTTTAGCACATACTCGTCTTTCTCGACCTTAAAGATGTACATGTTTTCTTTATAATATTCATAATGGCCAGAAGTGACCCAGATGTCTGATTTTAAGATATGCGGGCTCATAACTATCTGATAGCCGCGCTTCAAATGTTCTTTCTTTATGTAATCCTCTATGTGCATCCTTAATAAAGCGCCTTTTGGATGATAAAACACAAGGCCTGGCCCGACCTCGTCGTGGATGCTGAATAGATCCAGGTCTTTGCCAAGTTTTCTGTGATCCCGGAGCTTTGCCTCTTCTCTGAGTCTCATAAATTCCTTAATAGCTGCCTTGCTGTCAAAGCAAGTGCCATAGATCCGCTGGAGCATTGGGTTTGTCTCAATGCCATGCCAATACGCGCCTGCGATGCTCAAGAGTTTGAAGGCTCCGATTTGGCCTGTGGATTTAACATGTGGACCTTTGCAGAGATCAATGAACTTTCCATGTTTATAAAGCGATACTGTGTCGCCCTCTAAATTATTTATAAGCTCGATCTTGTAGGGTTCTTTCTTAAAAAGCTTTAGCGCCTCTTTTTTAGAAATACTTTCTTGCTTAAATTCTTGATCAGCCTTGATGATCTTTGACATCTCCTTCTCTATTATAGCAAGATCCTCGAACGCAAACGGCTCCTCCTTATCAAAATCATAATAGAATCCATCCTCTATCGAAGGCCCTATCCCAAGCTTCACTGTGGGAAAAAGCCTCTTCACGGCATCTGCCATCACATGTGAACAACTATGTCGTAGTGCGTCTAAGTTTTGTGCCATAATACCTCAATAATGGTTTACCATCCGTAGCATGCTACGAAGATTCGCCCCATTTGAGCGAAGGTCTCCTGCGCTCATGTGCTGCTAATCTCTGTAGCACGCTTCGGAGACTAAAGGTGGTTTACCACCCGTAGCATACTACGAAGTATAGCCCTATGTGAGCGTAGGGTGGTGGGCCCAACAGGACTTGAACCTGTGACCTCTTCCATGTCAAGGAAGCGCGCTATCCAACTGCGCCATGAGCCCGCCTTCGTTCAAATATAGCTATACTTCGAAGCCCTACTACGCTAAAGCTTCGTAGGACAAGCATACTTCGGCGGGCAGGCCCACTTAAAATTTAGGTGGTTTACCACCCGAAGTATGCTACGAAGATTCACCCCATGTGAACGTAGGGTGGTGCCGGGGGTGGGACTCGAACCCACAAGACCTTTTGGGCCACAGGATTTTAAGTCCTGCGTGTTTGCCAATTTCACCACCCCGGCAAATAAGGTCCTTCGACTCGCCTATAATGCTCCTATTTGTCGCATTATTAGGCTCGCTCAGGATCAATCCGCCTTCGGCGGATTGGAGGCGACGGCCGGAATCGAACCGGCGAATAGGAGTTTTGCAGACTCCCGCCTTCCCCCTTGGCTACGTCGCCGACCTTAGAAAACAAAAACGTGTAGCATCATTAAAATTACGCTACACGTTGTAAAAATTCTTGTATCCATTAAAACGGCGGGGTCCATTTGCCGCCAGAGGCAGACCGCCATCTGGTATGGCCACCGACATAAAGTACGTTCCCGCCAGTCCCCTTATGATTATCTGCGTTATCGCAAGCTATAGGCTCATCTGAATCAGCTGACTCTGTAAGCCCTGACTGATACACATAATCTCCACTATCTGCACTTGTAGGGATATCGCTTGCGCTTGAAGGACACTTAAAGATCTCAAGCGTATCTATATATTCTCCATCCACCAGATCCTGAAGTGTCTTAGGAAATCTTTCCATATTATCTGTAGCATACATATGTAAGGCAATGCCTATCTGTTTCAGGTTATTCATACAGCTCGTACGCCTGGCCCGCTCTCTCGCCTTGCCAATCGTTGGAAGCAGCATACCAGCAAGAATACCTATAATCGCTATTACAACAAGCAACTCGATCAACGTAAAACCACGTTTCTTCAAGTTAACCTCCATCGTTAGGGACATGGGACAAGTAACAAGGGACAAGGAGTATTTAAACTCCCTTGTCTCTTGTCTCATGTCCCTTGTCCCTTCCTAAATACCACATCCGCTCTATTTTGTCAAGCAAAACATGTGATATAAATGGCTTTTTTCTATTATCTATATATATCCTATGGCTAGATCTATCAATGATGCATACACCTAACCTATTATCGCCAAATGGGTTATGATTCTTTGTCAAGCGATTAGCTACAATCAAATCAAGGTTCTTACTTTTTAGCTTTTTAGAGGAATTCTTAAGCCAATTCTCAGTCTCTAAGCTAAATCCCACGAATAACTTAGCTTTTTTATACTTGGATAATTCCTTCAATATATCTTTGTTCGGCACAAGCTGTAACGAAAGTGTCTTTTTTCTCTTGATCTTTTTGCCTGCAACCTTTTTTACCCTAAAATCCCCAACTGCAGCGCACATAATAAGACAATCCGCGCTTCTAATCTCTTTCTTAAGCGCCTTTAAGAGATCCTCTGTGCTCTCAATTGGAATAAACCTTTTAACCTTTGGAGATTTTAATCTGGTAGGTCCGCTTATAAGCGTAACAGCGTGCTTTCTTCGAGACGCTTCGTTTGCAATCGCATAACCCATCTCACCCGTGGATCTATTAGAAATAAATCTCACAGGATCGATCAATTCTCTTGTCGGCCCAGCAGCAACTATTATCTTAATAATTTTTTTACCTCTTTTATTATCACGTCGATATCCTGGATATGGCCTAGTCCTTTTGTGCCGCAGACTAGGGAACCTTTGATGGGGCCGGTGAAGTGGTAGCCGGCTTTTTTTAGGTTTTGGATGTTGGCCTGTACGATCTTATTCTTGTACATGGCTTCATTCATGGCTGGCGCGAATAGGATTGGGGATTTTGTTGCGCAGATGGTGCAGGTGAGCATGTCGTCGCAGATGCCTGATGCTACCTTGCCAATGATATTGGCTGTGGCAGGCGCGACAAGGATAAGATCTGCTTTTTTAGCTAAGGAAACATGCGCAATATCCCATTCCTCTGGGACTTTGAACATGTCAGAACTGATTACTTTATTCCCAGAAACGGATTGAAACAAAATCGGCTTTATAAACTCCTCTGCCTCTTTTGTAAGCACTACTTCAGTAGACAAACCAAGACGCTGAAGCCCTCGTATAATATCGAGGGCTTTATAACACGCGATGCTCCCGGTTACGCCTATGACTACGGTTTTCTTCATATTTACAGAGGAGGTTACGTAACATTCCATAACCTCTACTTCTTAACCTTGTACGTCACTTTCCCCGCTCCTATCTCTTCCAGGGCAATTGTTGAGAATTTTTTTGAGTCAGTTTCTATTAATTTCTTGGCGCCATTGTTCAGCTCTATGGCCCTTCTTGCGGCAATCAATGTTAATTTATAAATACTGTCTTCGCTCTTAACAACCTTTTCTCGCGGCATATAAGACATTCATTGCTCCCCTCTAATCTTGTTTTTCAGATTACTTTACATCTCTCTGCTATGACAATGGAGCGCAGGTTTTCCAGCGCTGAGTCCAGCACATTATTGACGACAACATAATCGTATCTGGATAGATACGAGAGTTCTTTCTTCGCGATCCTGAGTCTCTTCGCTATCTCTTTTTTAGTATCTGTTGAACGACTCGTTAATCTTTCCTTTAGCTGTGACATGGATGGCGGAAGGATGTATACAAAAACTGCCCTCATGCCAAGCCTTTTTATCTTCATCGCGCCCTGCACATCTATATTTAAAAGAACATCATGGCCTTTGGTTATCATGTGTTTTATATATTTCCTTGGCGTAGCATAGTATTCAGTGAACACCTTTGCCCATTCCAGGAATTCGCTTTTCTTCTTGCGCTTTAAGAATTCTTCCTTTTCCATAAAAATATAATCCATGCCGTCCCGTTCTCCTGCGCGCGGGGCCCGTGTGGTCATGGAAATGGAACGACTCAGGCCGCTCAAGGAATCCACTAATTTATTACAAAGTGTGGTCTTCCCTGACCCTGACGGTGCTGAGATTATGAATAATATACCCTGTTTTTTCATATCACTCCACGTTTTGAACCTGTTCGCGCATCTTGTCTATTTCGCTTTTTATATCTATGACGAGCTGCGAGATCTTTGTGCTGGAAGATTTTGCGCCAAGCGTATTGATCTCCCTCTGTAGTTCCTGCAATATAAAATCCAGGCGCCTGCCAACCTCTTTATTTGAGCTAAGAGCGGCCTTGGTGGCCTTTATATGACTCCTGGCCCGTGTCAGCTCCTCTGAGACATCAGATTGCTTGGCAAATATGGCAAGCTCTGTTTCTAATCTCGAGCGGTCTATAAAATTCTTGTTCTTTAACAGTCCTTTTATCTTAGAATCCAGTTTATGTTTATATTGCGCAACAAGACTCGGCGCTATAGAGGAAATCTTATTCATGGAATAAGAGATATTGCCCAGTCTCTTCGCGAGATCCTTATAAAGTGCCTTGCCTTCTTCTTCTCTCATCTTATTACAATCAAGCGCTGCCTTTTTAATCGCTGATTCTAAGACAGGCCATACAGAATTTACATCATATTCAGGCTGGTCCTGCACGATCACATCCGGGAAAGACAATATATGAGAAAGTTTTATCTCGTCCTTTAAATTAAATCTTTTTTTGATCTTGGTAAGCATCTTGTAATATTTTTGAATGGCATCATGGTCGATCTTTGTCGTCTCAAAACCCTTTCCATTCTTTTTTAGAGAAAGCGCGAGATTTACCTTGCCTCTTTTGATGTGTTTATTTATATAATTTCTGATCCTGTCTTCAAAGATCCCGAGATTATTCGGCATCCTGGAAGAAATATCAAAATACCTGTGGTTTAATGTGCGCAGCTCCACCGTAAATCTGCCGAACTGGCTCTTTGATTCACCTTTTCCAAAACCTGTCATGCTCTTTATCATGCCCAGACCCGCTTATTCTTTTGCTCAATAGTTTTTTTCTTTGTCGGATATATATCGACTATAACCTCGTCTGGTTCAAACCAGAGTTTTATCTCGCGTTCTGCTTCTTCTGGATTTGTAGACGCATGAAGCGCGTTTTCGTAAAGCCCCTTTGTGGTGATCCTGCCGTAAGAGCCTCTGATGCTTGTGGCTTCCGCCTCTTCTGGATTTGTCGTACCAGCAAGTTCTCTGACTTTTTTTATCGCGTCTTCGCCCCAATAAACTATGGCCATGACCTTGCGCCTGTCATGCAGCTCTCCTTGAATATACTTGATCAGATCTTCAAAAAATGGCTTATCTTTCATGTGTTTATAATGCTCAACCGCTAATTCTCGCGTAACTTTGGCCATCTTTGCTGCGACTATTTCCAGCTTTGACTCAGATAGCCGGGTTAGGATATTGCCAGTGAGCGACTTAACAAGGCCATCTGGTTTAATAAGGACGAGCGTTTGCTGATTCATATTGACCTCTCTAACTCTTTGATTTTAAACGAGTTACGACCTTTTCTAGATCTGTATCAGAATAAAATTCTATCTCTATCTTGCCGCCGCGCTTACCTTTAAGAATGCGCACTTTTGTGCCCAATGCATCTCTTAATTCTTCCTCTAATGATAGCAAATTCGGGTCTTTTTCTGAGACTTTTTTCTTTGAATGTACAGACATTTTTTTTGCGTATCTCTCTGTGTCTCTCACAGATAGGTCATTTTTCAAAACCTTTGTACAAAGCCTGTTTTGCTCGTTCTCAGTTGGCAGGCTCAGCATAGCCCTCGCATGACCCATTGAGATAGTGCCACGTGAAACATGGTCCTGGATCTTCTTTGGCAGCTTCAACAATCTCAATATATTAGTTACTGTGGTCCTATCTTTGCCAATCGTGTCAGAGACCTTTTCCTGAGTCATGTCAAACTCGTCCAAAAGCCTCTTATATGCCTTTGCCTGGTCAATTGGGTTCAAGTCTTCTCTCTGCACATTCTCTATTATAGAAAGTTCTAGAGAGTCTAGATCTGAAACATCCTTGACTATGGCCGGTATCTCCTTTAAATTAAGCTTCTGAGCAGCCCTGAATCTACGCTCTCCTGCAACCAGCTCATATTCGCCCTCTACATCTCTTACTAAGATTGGCTGGACAAAGCCCTTTTCCTTAATCGAATTAGCCAAATCCTCTAAGGCCTGCTTATCAAAATCCCCTCTTGGCTGGTACTTATTAGCCTTGATCTTGCCCAAGGGCACATTAACTACAGCTTGGCCCTTACCAGCCTTTAATAAGGTGGTAGCTCCCACATCCCTTGCCTGCCCCGTACCCGAGCGTAGCGAGTGGTTCGGGGTCCCTGATATAAGCGCTTCTAAACCTCTTCCGAGACCTCTTTTTTCCATTCCTCTTCCTCCCTAACCCTACTCACACTGTAGGTCAGGTTTAAACCTGACCTACAGTGTGAGTAGGAGGTTGCGATTCTTCACCTAAAAGCTCTTTTGCAAGCGCTTCGTATGTCTTTGAACCTATTGAACTCTTGTCATACATATGTATTGGCTTGCCAAAACCAGGTGCCTCACTTAATCTGATGCTTCTGGGTATAATCGTGGTAAAGACCTTTTCCTTAAAGAATTTTCTAGCCTCGCCTATTACCTCAGTTGTAAGGTTTGTCCTATAATCAGCCATGGTCAATAACACCCCTTCTACTTCCAGGCCAGGATTAAGGTTCTCCTTTACCAGGTTTATGGTGTTTAAAAGCTGACTAAGGCCTTCTAAGGCATAGTACTCGCATTGTATGGGTATCAAAACTGAATCAGCTGCTGTTAGGGCATTGATGGTTAAAAGCCCTAATGAAGGCGGTGAATCAATGACAATAAAATCATACTCTGATTTAATGCCTTCAAGGCTAGTCTTGAGCCTATATTCTCTTTTCATCAGGCTTATAAGCTCTATTTCTGCGCCAGTAAGATTTATGCTGGATGGGATCAACTTAAACTCTGAATCATATAGCTTCTGTATGATATCTACAGGCTTGATATTATTGATTAAAACATCATAGATATCCTTTTCTATCTTTGCCTTATCAATGCCTACGCCACTGGTTGCATTAGCCTGTGGATCAAAATCTATAAGCAATACTTTCTTGCCCCTTAAGCCAAGAGAGTACCCAAGATTAATAGCTGTTGTGGTCTTTCCTACTCCGCCTTTTTGATTGCAAATCGCTATGATCTTTCCCATAAGACTAACCGTATCATAACCGTATCATTTTTTTTGTAACTTCTTGCAAACTCTCACTTTAGCTAATTTCGAACCATTCATGCTAAATAGGCCTTTGTGCTCTTCTCGTAACACCTTTACATCTACCTCAGACCTATCAGCCTTTAATTTAGATAGGGCTATCCTGATCGCATCCTGCGCTGTCTTTGCTTCTATCTCTATCTCATTTAGCCTCTGTCTATGAGGAGTCATGTTTTTCTTAAGGCAAAGAATTGTAATGAGCTTGTAAACAATGTATTAGTTAACCAATATAACACCAGGCCAGATGGCAAAGAGTAAAAGATAAACCCAAACATGACAGGCATTATAGAAGCCATCATCTTCTGCTGGTCTGTCTGGCTGGCGCTTGCCTTGCCTTGCGAAAGCTTCTGTTGTAATATCATAGCACCTATCATCAAAATTGGCAATAGATTTATTGCGCTGCCCAGAAAAGGCAGGCTGAACGGAAGATGAAACGCGGCATCTGGCATGGAAAGGTCCTCTATCCACAGAAAGTGCGCGCCCTTGAGCTCAACTGACCTCATAAGGGTCTGGTATAGCGCGATAAATATCGGCATCTGTAAGAACATCGGGAAACATCCGCCCATGGGATTCACTTTATACCGACGATAAACCTCCATTATTTCCTTGTTTAGCTTCTGCGGGTTATCCTTGTGTTCTTGTCGTACTTTTTCTATGTGCGGCTGCAGCTCCTGGAGTTTTCGCATGGATTTCAAGCTTTTAAATGACAAAGGAAAAAGCAGAAGGCTGATACAGCACGTAAGCAGTAATATAGCGACGCCATAATTATGAAAAATGCCATAGAAAAATTTCAATACGCTCAAAAGTACTAAAATTATGCTCGTTAATTTGCCAAAATATAATGCCCTGCCAAAGGATCTGTCAACCTTTTCTAATTCAATGCCTTCTGTCGGGCCCATATAGAAAAGGAGTTTATATGTCTTTGTTTCCCCAGGCACGATCCTTTCGTCAACAATAAATCCTGTAACAAGCGAACCTTGTATATTGTCAGTAAACACGCCTGATGGTATAAAATCAGGTCGAGCAATAATTGAGTAATATTTATTTCTTAATGCAAGCCATTCGATATTGTTTTGGTATAACTTATTGTGATTCTTAGAGTTAGGCTTTGCTATCCTTGCTATCTTGCCATCCTTATATAAAACATCTACACCAATATACCTTGATTCCCACGCCTCTTTATTAGATATATTTGACGCAGTGGTGAGCTCGAAAGATAGATTCTGAGTTACGCCAGAATTATTCGTTATCTTTATGTACGCGTTCAGGCCGTATTGATCTTTTAAAAATCTTACGCGTTTTTCTATTGCAAGTCCATTTTTTTCTGTATAAAATGACTTTGTATCTCTTTTGATTTCAAACGGTTGTAACGATAATCCCTGCAGCGCGCCCTTACCTTCGATTGACAAAACCCCTGCCTGATAAAATGCCTTTTCCACTAGATCGATGTCTAATCTCTTGCCGTCTTTTATCTGGATCTTCTGTATTGAGCCGCCTGCGTCAGATATGTCTAACGCGTATTTCTCGTTCTCAAGGGATCCGGAAGCGATGATTTCCTGTTCTGGGGTCACAGGCTCTATTTCTATAACTTCTTTTTGTTCAAGCGATTGCGTCACGAACTCTGTTTCAATAGGTGGCGGGTTGATCTTTGCCATGAACAAAGGGTATACCAGCATCACCAGAATCGAAAGTACCACTGCAGTCAACAATCTTTTTTCCATTATTTAACCCCTTGTCCCTTGTCCCTTGTCCCTTGTCCCTAGAAAAGGGTCATACCCGCCCGGAAAAAGTGCATTGCATCTTAGGATGCGTAACGCCCCCTTTAATAGCCCTTTTAATACGCCCTGATCTTCGATTGCCTCGAGCGTATATTCTGAGCAGGATGGATAGTATCTACATTTGCGTAACATCAATTGCGACAAATGCTTACGATAAAACTCTATACTATTTTTTAACGCATTTTTTAAATACATGGATTAGTTCTTGTTCAAGGCTGGTACTTTTTGTCTGCCTGGTAAGATTTGTGGCCAGCACGATCATGTCATAGCCGCCAGGCATGAATTCTTTTGTCTTTCTATATGCCTCTCGCAGGACTCGTCTATATCTGTTTCTCAGGCTAGGCTTTTTATTGTACAGCCCTTTTCTTACTGCAAACGCGACTCTATTCAGGCCCGGGTCTTTATTTCTCTTAAGCAAAAATACTGTAACTAGCTTGCTCCTGAAGCGAGTGCCTTTGTCAAAAACTGCTTTTATCGCCTGATTCTTCTTGAGGCGCTCTTTCCTTGTAAAGGAACTCTTCTTCATCAAGCAGAGAGTCTCTTGCGGCCTTTCTTGCGCCTACGTCTTAAAGTGGCCCTGCCTTTGGCAGTGCGCATCCTCTTTCTAAAACCGTGCTTGCGTTTTCGCTTTAAAAGACTTTTTCTGGTAAGATGTTTTTTCACGACAATATCTCCTTATCTGTGGAATATTTATTATAACACATTCGAGCATACCGTCAAGGGGAAAGATTTCTCTTGAAAACGCAAAACCTCCCTGTTATAATGTGTGAACCTATGAACGTTGACCTATCTAATATCTGGGATAAAATCCTTGATCACACAAAACAGGAAATAGGGCAGAGGGCCTTTGATAACTGGTTCACACAAACCAGTCTCTCGTCGCTGACAGAGGATGCCGTTGTAATAGAAGTGCCTTCTAATTTTTTTAAAGATTGGATCTATGATCATTACAGAGACGTATTGAATATATCTATATTAAAAACCATTGGTAAGGTCGTACCAATAACATTCCAGATAAGGCCTCTTGCACAAGAGAAGGGAGTGGACACAAAAAAAATTACCACTCCTGAAAGACCAGCGCAGAAAAAACCGTTTTATCTGAACCCCAGGTATACATTCGAAGGGTTTGTTGTGGGATCGTCCAACCGCTTTGCTCACGCAGCCACCATGGCCATAGCTGAATCCCCTGCAAAGGCATATAACCCGCTTTTTATTTACGGCGGTGTGGGCCTGGGCAAGACTCATCTCATGCAGGCAGCGTGCCATTATGTCTCAGAGATGCACAGGAACATGAGACTTTCTTACACCTCAAGCGAGAGCTTTACCAATGAACTTATAAACGCTATCAGGAACAGGACCACGCCACAATTTAGGGAAAAATACCGCAAGGTCGATGTGCTGCTGATAGATGACGTGCATTTTATCGCTGGCAAGGAATCCACGCAGGAAGAATTCTTCCATACCTTTAACGCGCTCTACGACGCCCATAAACAGATCGTGCTCTCTAGTGACCGGCCGCCCAAGACCATACCAGGCCTTGAAGAAAGGCTTGTCTCGCGATTTGAGTGGGGCCTGGTAACAGATGTACAGCCGCCGGATCTTGAGACGCGCATAGCCATATTAAAGAAAAAGGCAGAACGCAATGCTGTCACGCTGCCAGAAGACGTGTTGTATTTTATAGCTGAAAAAATAAAGACCAATATCCGCGAGCTCGAAGGGGCTTTAATAAAGGTCATTGCGTACGCGTCCATGGGAAACACCCGGGTCTCTATGACGCTCGCGAAGGATGTGCTGAAGGATGTGCTCATGGCAGGGGAGAAGAAGATATCAGTGGAGCTCATTCAGAAAAAGGTCGCTGATTATTTTGACGTGAGGCCCTCTGACCTAAAGGCCAAGAAGCGCTCTAAACAGATCGCATACCCCAGACAGATGGCCATGTATCTTGCAAGGGAGCTCACCAGCTCCACGCTCCCTGCTATAGGTGAACAGTTTGGCGGCAGGGACCACTCCACTGTCATACATGCCTGCGGTAAAATACAGAAGGAAATTAAGAAGGACCAAAATGTTAAGAACTTGATCAACCGCCTGATGCTCGAGATAAATGGTTAGTAGTGTGGATAATTAATATTTTTTTGTGGATAATTTTTATTTCGTAACTATAATTAAAGAGTCGGCTTTCGCGGTTATCAACATACTAACACCGCTTAATACTAAGACTATTAATTTTCAATAGAGAAAAACTAATAATACAATAACGCTTGGGGGATATTTATGAAATTAAAAATAATCAAAAATGACCTTATAAAAAATGTACAGAACGTGCAAAACGTCATATCATCAAAAAGCAGCCTGCCAATACTATCAAATGTATTGATCGAAGCAGAAAAAGACAGTGTCAGACTCACAAGCACAGATCTTGATATAGGCATATCATCTACGCTGAATTCAGAGGTAGAGGACAGCGGCGCGTTGACAGTGCCGGCAAAGAGGTTTAATGAGATAATTAAAGAATTGCCGGATGAGGACATTATAATAAACACCCTGAAAAACAACTCAATGACAATAAAGTGCGGAAAGTGTTTCTTTAAAATACTGGGCCTGCCAAAAGAGGACTTCCCGAAGTTCCCAGAGTTTGAAAACGAGCCGCACGTTATAATAGAGCAGTCTATGTTAAAACAAATGCTCAGCATGACGCATTTTTCGATCTCTCATGACGAAACAAGATATGTCTTAAACGGGGCGCTTTTTGTATTTAAAGCAAACCAGCTTTTAATAGTAACTACAGATGGGAAGAGACTGAGTCTTATTAAAAAAGACCTGGGCAAGGAAGCGCCGGACAAATCTATTATTGTGCCGTCAAAGACTATCTATGAATTAAACAGGGTTTTGAAAGATGAAGGAGATGTCCGGATAACGTTTGGTGAAAACCAGACAAAGTTTGAGCTGGAAAACGTCACGATCATCTCGCGGCTTATAGAAGGCGAGTTTCCGAACTACGAGCAGATCATACCAAAACAGGTAAAGGATAAAATAATTATAAATAGAGAACAATTTTTGCTGGGCGTAAAAAGGGCAGCGCTTCTTACGACACAGGACTCCAGATCCATAAAAATAGATGTCCTGAAGGATAAGATCGTGGTCTCTAAATCCAATCCAAACATAGGCGAGGCAAGAGAAGAGATAGACACTAGTTATAAAGGTCACGAAATGACCGTTGGTTTTAACCCGGGCTATCTCCTTGATGCGCTGAAGGTGATACCAAAGGATGAGATCGAAATAGAAATAGCTGGACCTGATAAGCCAGCTGTTATGAGGATAGAGGACTGGTACTTGTACCTGGTGCTCCCCATGCAGCTCGCGTAATTCATTGCTGTGAAGAAAAGAACCGGCCGCACCGAAGACATAAAAGGCATACTGCGTAAGATAGTAAAGAAAATAGAAGAGCAAGGGCCTGGTAAAAAAGAAGAGATATCGCAGGCATGGAAAAAGGCGGCTGGAGAAAAAGCTATTCTTCATTCGCGGCCAGTTAGTTTGACGCGCAAGATTTTAACAGTAGAGGTAGACAGCTCCACATGGCTTTACAGCCTTAGCTTAAAAAAGCGCTCTATATTAAAGGACATAAAGAAGGAATTAGAGCAGTATAGAATAGAAGACATCCGGTTTAGGATGGGAGATATCACATAATGGCAGAATCGCAAAAACGCAAAAAGGTAGACGCAAAGACGCAGAAGTATGATGCGCGGACTATCCAGGTGCTGGAAGGCGCTGATGCGGTAAGAAAGCGGCCTGCCATGTACATAGGCGATGTGTCCGCAAGAGGACTGCATCACCTGGTGTATGAGGTAGTGGATAACTCTGTGGATGAGGCAATGGCTGGCCATTGCGACAAGATAGAAGTAACTGTTCATGTGGATAATAGCGTCACTGTCACAGACAATGGCCGCGGCATACCCGTGGACATGCACAAGACGCAGAAAAAGCCTGCTGTTGAGGTCGTCTTAACCACGCTCCACGCAGGAGGAAAGTTTGACCACCGCTCTTATAAGGTATCAGGAGGCTTGCACGGTGTAGGCGTGAGCGTTGTAAACGCGCTTAGCGAATGGCTCGAGGTAGAGATAAAAAGGGACGACAAGGTCTACCACCAGGAATATGAGCAGGGCAAGACTGCTTCGAAGCTCACAGTGGTTGGCAAGGCAAAGACTACTGGCACCAGTGTGACCTTCAAGGCAGATAAGGAAATTTTCAAGGGCACGATAGAGTTTTCGTTTGAAACCTTGTCCAACCGTCTGAGAGAGCTCGCATTTTTAAATAAAGGCCTAAAAATAACATTAGAGTATGAGGGCAAGGAAAAAGAGGCTGAATTTTTCTATTCCGGAGGCATCATATCATTCGTAGAGCATCTTAACAGAAACAAAAACGCGTTACATAAAAAGGTGATCTATTTTGTAGGTGAAAAAGACGGGGTCTCGTGCGAGATAGCGCTCCAATATAATGACGCATATTCAGAGAATATATTTACCTTTGTAAATAATATAAATACGATCGAAGGCGGCACGCATCTCAGCGGGTTTAAGTCTGCCCTTACAAGAACAGTTAATCAATATTGTAAAAATAAAAACATGCTTAAGTCGTCAGACGTGGCTATCTCTGGCGAGGACATACGAGAAGGATTGACGTGCGTATTAAGCATTAAGGTGCCAAACCCCCAGTTCGAAGGCCAGACAAAGACAAAGCTTGGCAATAGTGAAGTCGAAGGCATTGTTGCATCCATTGTAAACGAAAACCTCTCGGCGTATTTTGAAGAGAATCCGTCAGTTGCGAACAAGGCTATTGAGAAGGCAATACTCGCGGCAAGAGCAAGAGAAGCTGCTCGTAAGGCAAGAGAGCTTACCAGGCGCAAAGGCGCGTTAGACTCAACATCTCTACCAGGCAAGCTCGCAGACTGTTCTGAGAGAGACGCGAGCTTATGCGAATTGTATATAGTTGAAGGAGATTCAGCAGGTGGTTCTTCCAGGCAGGGCAGGGACCGCAGATTTCAGGCGATCCTTCCTATTAAAGGAAAGATCCTGAACGTAGAAAAGGCAAGGCTTGATAAGGTCCTGGCGAACGAAGAAATACGCACCATTATAAGCGCGCTTGGCACAGGCGTAGGGGAAGAATTTAATCTGGAAAAGCTGAGATACCATAAAATAATACTTATGTGCGACGCAGATTCTGATGGCAGCCACATCCGCACGCTTCTTTTGACGCTATTTTTCAAACAGATGTCGCAACTCATAGAAAAAGGCAATATCTACATAGCTCAGCCTCCTTTATATAAGGTAAAAAGGGGCAAGCGCGAAGAGTACATAGATACAGAAAAACAGATGAATAATTTCCTGTTTGACCTTGGCACAGAAGGCATGGTGCTCACGCGGGTCAAGGACAAAAAGACCTTTAAAGACAAGCAGCTCAAGGAGCTATTAAGCCTGGTTTTGGGGTTTGATAAGTTGGCAGGGGCCATAGAGCGTCGTGGAGTGAAATTGTCAAAATACCTGGGTTTTAGGCATAAGAAGACCAAAAAACTACCCATTTATATGGTAAAAGTGGAGGGAGAAGCCCAATTTCTCTATGATGACGAAGAGCTGGCAAAGGCCATAAAAAAGCTGGAAAAGGAGCTGGGCAAGGACGTTGAAATAGGCCAGAAGAGCGGCCATGTAGTGGAGTTCTACGAGGCAAGAGACACAGAAAAGATCGTTGAAAAGATAGAGAAAATGGGCTTTAAGATCGAACAGGTATTCCAGCCAGACGCGGGCACAAAAAAGAATGATTTTAAGATGGAGTCAGAAGATGACATAAAGGGCCTGGATACCTTAAAAGAGTGCCTTGATTACGTACAAGAGATAGCCAGAAAGGGCCTGCACATCCAGAGATACAAAGGTCTTGGTGAAATGAACCCGACCCAGCTCTGGGAGACCACCATGGACCCTGGGACGCGCACTCTTTTAAAGGTAGCTATGGAGGATGCAGTCGCAGCCAATGAGATGTTTACAGTTTTGATGGGTGACCAGGTCGAACCCAGAAAAGCGTTTATAGACAAATACGCGCTTGAAGTGACGAATTTAGATATTTAGAATCGCGGAACCAACGCGGAAGCTAAAGTAGACAAAACTGTCACTGACTGATTTGTCTACTTTAGACGCGGAACCACGCAGAAGTAAGAGGTATTTAAGATATGTATGCCCAGAACGAAAAATTAATACCGGTTTACATCGAAAATGAGATGAAGAATTCCTATCTCACTTACGCCATGAGCGTAATCGTAGGCAGGGCCTTGCCTGATATCCGCGACGGCTTAAAGCCAGTGCACAGGCGTATTCTCTACGCAATGATGGATCTCGGCCTGGAGCATAGCAAACCCTACAAAAAATCCGCAAGAATCGTTGGCGAATGTTTTGTTAAAGACACGCTTATATTGACCGAGAAGGGGCTGGTTCCTATCCAGAATGTTGAGCGAGGCGACCAGGTGTTTACGCAGCATAGCTTGAGGACGGTTACGCAGTTATATGAGATGCCAAAAAAGGGTCTTTTGAAGATCAAGCTGGACAATGGGATTTCTAATACAGTTACGCCTTCGCAGAAATTCAAGGTATTAGATAAAGATTTAGAATTTGTCTGGAAAGAGGCAAAAGAATTAACCAGAGAAGATTATATTGTTACGAGAGCTCATTACCCTGAGGTTAAAGGGCCAGTGAGGCTGAAGAAAAGCGTTGATATAAAAAAGTACCCCACTTATCTCAATGAAAATATAGCGTATGTGTTAGGTTTTTTGTTGTCAGATGGGTCTGTGGAAAAATCTAACGGAAGACAGCGTAACAGGATGCGTTTTGATTCTTGCAGTGAAAGTATTTTAGAAAAAGTGCGCTCAATTTTCAAACGAGAATTTGATTATGAACCGAAGATTGAGGTGAAAGCGCCTAAAGGTGTCACAAAACACGGGAAGCCACTTAAAAAGATGTATTCTGTAAGGACTAATAGGAATCATATCAACGATTTCTTTATGTCAAATTTTAATCTCGAAGGCTGCAAGGCAAAGACTAAAAAAATTCCGTGGCAGATATATAGATCTCCAAAAGAAGTAATATTTGCTTTTGTTTCTGGGTTAGTTGATGGAGATGGCAGCATTCATAAAAACAGAAATGTCGTACATTATGGCTCGATTTCTGAAGAGCTGATAGACGGGTTGTTGTTGCTTTTACAGCATCAAGGAATTTTTGGCAGAAAATATAGAGCAAAGCAGACAAGCTCCAGCCTTGTGTTGGGAAAAGCAGTTAAAGGCAGAGAAGCATTCTATGCGCTAGAATTCAAGGGTTCCAATGCGCTATTATTGGCGTCTAAAATTAATTGTGCCCAGCCGCTGAAGCAGGTTAGATTATTTGGCATGGCTCTTAAGCGAACAATTCCTTCAAAACACGACCTTATTCCTTATGCAGGAGCCAATATTTTTACTGAATTGAGTACAAGGCATATTGGAAGTGGCTGGTATCAGGATTTAAGCGGCAATAAATTCAGAATGGGCATAAAATATCCAACAGGCTCTAAGATTAGATACACAAATGATCTTACTGAGAAACCTTTGAGAAAATGTCAGGTTTTGGATTGGGGGATTGGAGAAAAATTAAAGAAGATAGGTTCCCCTCTTTCCAGCTTTGTCGACGACATAGTAGAAAATAAGACTTATTTTTCAAGAGTTGTTTCAATAGAAAAATCCGCACCGCAGGCAACTTATGATATACAGATAGAAGGGGAGCATGAGTTTATTGCCAATGGCATGGTTTCGCATAATTGTCTTGGCAAATATCATCCTCATGGCGACACAGCTGTGTATGATTCTCTTGTGCGAATGGTGCAAAGTTTTTCTCTTAGATATCCTTTAATAGACGGTCAGGGTAACTTTGGTTCTGTTGATGGTGATGCGGCTGCAGCCATGAGATATACTGAGGCGAGAATGGATGCCATCGCGGATGAACTTCTCGACGACATAGACAAAAATACAGTAGATTTTGTGCCGAACTTTGATGAGTCGCTTCAGGAGCCGAGTGTTTTGCCTGCGCGATTGCCAAACCTTCTTGTAAATGGCTCAAGCGGTATCGCGGTTGGCATGGCCACGAATATTCCACCGCACAATCTCACTGAGATAGTTGATGCCATAATAAAGGTCATTGCTGACCCAGAGGTTTCTATAAAGGAATTAATGAAAGTAGTAAAAGGGCCTGATTTTCCAACAGGCGGCATTATCTGCGGCAGGGAAGGCATAAAAGAGGCGTTTGAAACAGGAAGGGGCCGCCTAAAGCTTCACGCAAAGGCAGCCGTAGAGCAGCAAAAAGGCAATAAGGAAGCCATTGTCATAACTGAGATCCCTTATCAGGTAAATAAATCAAAACTCATAGAAAACATTGCTGACCTTGTGCAGGATAAAAAGATAGAAGGGATTTCAAACATAAGGGATGAATCTGATAGAGAGGGCATGAGGATCGTTATAGATTTGAAACGCGATCAGAATGCCCAGGTCATTCTGAATCAGCTTTACAAGCGTACGCAGATGGAGACTACATTCGGCGTTATCATGCTGGCGCTTGTAGATAATAAACCCAAAGTCCTGAAACTGAAAGAATGTCTCGAATTATACATAAAACACAGAGAGATCATAGTAAGGCGAAGAACGCAGTTCGAGCTGGATAAGGCAGAACGCCGGGCGCATATCCTGGAAGGCTTAAAGATAGCAGTAGATAATATAGACAAGATCATAAAGACGATCAGGGAATCAAAAGATGTCAAGATAGCTAAAGATAGATTGATGAAAAATTTTGACCTGAGCGATGTACAGGCCCAGGCTATCCTCGAGATGCAGCTCCAGCGCCTGACAGCGCTTGAAAGAGGAAAGATCGAAAAAGAATATCTGGAACTCATCAAAAAGATCGAGATGTTCAAGGCGATTCTAAAGAGCGAGAAAAAGATACTGGAGATCGTGAAGAACGAAGTCCTGGAATTAAAGAAAGACTATGGCGATGAGAGAAGAACAGAGATAGTCGCGAAGATGGAAGAGGTAGAAATAGAAGATTTGATCGCGGAAGAAGACATGGTTATTACTATAAGCCATGCTGGTTATATAAAGCGCTTGCCAGTCGCTTCGTATAGAAAACAAAAAAGAGGCGGTGTGGGCGTAACAGGTATTGACATGAAGGACGAGGATTTTGTCGAGCATCTGTTCGTTGCTTCCACACATGAGTACATACTCGTGTTCACAAATACAGGAAAGGTCTACTGGTTAAAGGTATATGAGATACCTCAGGCAGGCCGCGCAGCCAGGGGTAAGGCAATAGTCAATCTCCTGCATCTTGCCCCGGACGAAAAAGTCTCTGCGTGCGTAAGGGTAAAAGAGTTTGAAGAGGGAAAATTCCTTGTAATGGCTACGCAGAATGGCCTGATAAAGAAAACAGATCTAATGGCTTATTCAAATCCAAGAAAAGGCGGCATAATAGGCATTACTGTAGAAAAAGGTGATGAACTTATAGAAGTCAAATGGGTTGACGGCAAACAAGAAATACTTATGGCCACGACCCAAGGCAAGGCTATCCGTTTTCCAGAATCTCAAGTGAGAGATATGGGAAGAGGCGCCAAAGGTGTAAAAGGCATAGGCCTTGGTAAAAAAGATATAGTTATCGCAATGGAGATCACGAGAAAAGACGCTACGATCCTGACAGTTACATCCCAGGGATTTGCAAAACGCACCACTGTAGACCAATATAGAAAGCAATCACGCGGCGGAAAAGGCGTAAAGAATGTAACTGTAACAAAGAAAAACGGTGAAGCAGTAGGCCTTAGAATGGTAAACGATAAAGATGAACTCATGGTCATGACTGAAAAAGGCATGGTTGTCCGCTGCCCGGTAAAAGATATCCGCACCACAGGCAGAGCCGCCCAAGGTGTCCGCATAATAAAATTAGACTCAGGTGACAGGGTCTCAGCAGTAGCCCGCGTCATCCCCGATGAAGAATAACTCTAAGTCCCCATCGTCTAGTCTGGCCTAGGACATCAGATTTTCGATCTGACGACACCGGTTCGAATCCGGTTGGGGACGCCACTTTACCGACGATAAAAACAAAAATCAATTCCTGTCAAATTTTCTAAAATACACCAATTTAACATCAAAATGGACACCTATATGGACACCAGAATTTAGGTGGTGGTTAGTGTCCAAAATGATGTCAGATGGTTAATCTGATGACATGGTGACGAGGGTCTCAATCTAATTAATTTTTTCTTGACAACCCAAAAGAGATAATGTATACTTATATTGGAAGTGAGAACCATTACCAATAAGGAGAATTGAAATGCCAAGAAGAGATGGAACAGGGCCACCTTGGTGGCATGGAAGATTTAGAGGATGCGGATACAGGATGACTGTACCGAGACAAGCCATATTGGACGTTTTAAGCAAAACATCCAAACATCTTAGTGCGGAAGATGTTTATATGGCTGTACACAAAATGTATCCCAATGTCGGCCTTACGACTGTGTATCGGACTTTAGAATTATTAGTTCAGATGGGTCTCGTTTTCAAGTTTGATTTTGGTGATGGGAGAGCACGATATGAGTTATCAGAAGGTCCAAAAGGCGCTAGGCATCACCATCATTTGGTTTGCACAGGCTGTGGTAGGGTTGTTGATTATACAGATTTTATTGATGAAGAGGTAGAGTTGCTTAATCAAACCGAGAAGGGTCTTTCCAAGAAGTATGATTTTGAGATCACAAATCACCTTATACAGTTTCATGGATTATGTAGTGAATGTAAAAAGAAGTAATATTTTTTTTCGTTGTTAATGACAATGGGTTTCAATAGTTAATAAGAGAGGGGGTGTTAGTTATGCCAGCAGGAGATAGAACAGGTCCTTTAGGACAAGGTCCAAAAACAGGAAGAGCTGCAGGGCATTGTGCTGGTTATTCCGTCCCAGGCTACATGAATCCAAGAGGTGGAGGCCTGTTTGGATTTGGCCGAAGATGGGGTAGAGGTCGTGAGTATGGTGGAGGTAGAGGCTTTGGCAGTGGCTGGCGAGGAGCATATCCTTATGTTTATGGTACACCGTATTATGGCCCAGCATATGATCCTGAACCTACAGCTAAAGAGGAGATGGGTATATTAAAGGAAGAGTCAGAGTTGTTGAAACAGCAGTTACAGGATGTCCAGGATCGTATCAATACCCTTGAGTCAGCAGGAAAACAGAAATAACGTTTTTGATTCTCGGCCCGGGCATTGTTTTTGGTTAGTCCGAGCCGAGAACAAACATTTAGGAGGAAAGCTTATGAGAATAGCAATATCTACAGATGGAGGTTTTGTTTCAGCTCATTTTGGAAGATGTCCGGAATTTACAATAGTGGACATAGAGGGCAGTGAGCTGAAGAGCAGACAAGTCGTGTCTAATCCAGGTCATCAACCAGGGGCCATTCCTCAATTTTTGCATTCAAAAGGCGTGCAGTGTATTATAGCTGGCGGAATGGGCATGAGGGCAACAG